>JAIROH010000142.1 GCA_031257595.1 Treponema sp.
ATGTTGTCTTTAGTTCGCGTCGCCGGAGGTTTTGGCAGGCACACCTACAAAAAAGTATCGCGGGGTGGCCGCAAAAACCCGCCCCGGGCCTGTCCCGGGGCGGGTTTTTGCGGACAGGCCCCCAAACTTTTTCGTGTGCCTGCCCCACTAAGCAGCGACGCGGACGAAAGCCGTTATTATGTCCTTTGATTAAGACAGAACACTACCAGTTCTGGGCGATACGGAAGCCCACGGAGTTGGCCTTTGACGACGGTGGATTACCTATCCTGAAGCTTATCCTGAGCTGGTTTACCGGATTCACAAAAGCGCCGCCGCGAAAAACCCGGTTTCTTCCTGTAGACGGCCCTTCCGGATCATAAACAGGGGCGGAAGGATAGTCGCCGAACCAGTCCCAGCACCATTCCCAGACATTACCGCTCATGTCGTAAATGCCAAGCTCGTTGGGAAGCTTTTTCCGTACCGGCTGTGTACGGCGGCCGGAATTAACGCCGTACCAGCCTACGTCGCCCGCCGTAAGACCTCCGGCATAGCCGGCTTTGCTGAGTTCGCCCAAAGAGCCGCTTTGGCCGCCCCTGGCGGCGTATTCCCATTCCGCTTCGGTGGGAAGCCGGAAACCCCTGGCTTCCCTGTTCCAGGTAACCGCGTCGCCGTCTATGGTATAGACGGAGGCAAGGCCGCATTGCTCGCTCAACGCGTTGCAGAACTTTACCGCGTCAAACCAGCTTACGCTTTCAACCGGGTATTCGTTTCCCTTGAACTGGGAAGGGTTCTGATTCATTACCGCCTGGTACAACTCCTGGGTTACCTCGGTTTCGGAAATAAAAAAAGACCTGAGGCTTACTTCATGAACCCGTTCGTTTTGCCTAAACGAACCTTCGCTACTGCCCATGACAAACGTTCCGCCCGCGACGGCTATCATTCTGGGGTATTGGCTGTTTTCCAGCGAAACGGCGCATACCGCCGCCAAAACAAACAGCGGAAAAGCGATCAACGGAAAAGCGATTCGTTTTGTATTCACGCCAGTTCCTCCCTGCGCTGAATGATCTTTGAAATAAGTCCGTAACGGACCGCTTCTTCGGCGTTCATCCAGAAATCCCTGTCCGTGTCTTTTTCTACCCGGGAAAGCTCCGTTCCCGTCTCGTCGGCGACAAGCCGGTTTATCTTTTCACGGAGTTTTTCCAGTTCCCGCGCGTGGATCTCGATATCCGTGGCTACTCCCCGTATGCCCGACAGGGGCTGGTGGATAAGGTAATGGCTGTTGGGAAGGCCGACGCGGCGTTCTTTGGGGGCGGCAAGCTGGATAATCGCCGCGGCGCTGGCTACAAGACCCATGCCAATTGTCCAGACAGGCGGCTTTACAAAGCGGATCATGTCGAAAACGGCAAAACCCGCGTCGGCGTCTCCGCCGGGAGAATCAATAAATACCCGTATGGGCTCGTCGTTTTCGTCCTCAAGCAGCAACAGCTGCCGTATCGTTCTTTCGGCCAAATCTTTTTTTATTTCACCGGATAAAAGGATCGTCCGGGTTTTAAGCATTTTGGTAACAAGAGGATCCGGTCCGGATCTTTCGGTTTCCCGCGACTCCTCTTCTTCGTCATCTTCCAATACAAAAACCGTTTTTTCGTTCATCAAAAACTCCACAAATTAATTTTAGCCGCTGTATACACGGGGAACCCGTTTGTTGATATTACAGCAAATTTCGTAGGGAATGGTTCCCGCCCGGGACGCAAGCGCCCCCGCGTCAGGCGCGGGCCCGCCGAAAATAACCACCCTGTCCCAGCGGGACGCCACCGGGGAAGGCCCAAGGTCTACCATGCACTGATCCATACAGACGCGCCCCACCAGAGGGCGCAGGGAGCCTTGTTCCGCCGAGTCAACATACACCTCCCACCTGCCGCTTGCCAGCCTGGGAATGCCGTCCGCGTAACCGGCCGCTATGGTTCCGACAAACGTATCTTCCGGCGCGCTCCAGATTCGCCCGTACGAGACGCTTTCCCCTTTTTTCACCTTTTTTATAAAAACGATACGGCTTTCCAGTTCCATAAGCGGTTTTACCGCCAGCGAAGGCTTTCCTTCGCCGTCAGGCGGCGCATAGCCGTAAAGCAGAATCCCCGGCCGTACCATATCAAACCACGCGTCTTTATGGAAGGTTACAGCGCCGGTATTTGCCGCGTGGACGATCCCCGGATCGATGCCCAAAGCCCTAATCCCGTCAAGGGCCGTCCTAAACCGATCCAACTGGAGCGTGGTAAAAGCCCTGTCTTCTTCCGCCGTCGAATCCGACACGGCAAGATGGGTAGCTGTCCCCGCAAGAAAAAGGCCGTGATCGGCGATCCTCGCGGCAAGTTTTCCGGCTTCTTCGGGCCTGCAGCCGATACGCCCCATGCCGGTATCGACTTTAAGGTGAAGGGCGACGCCGCGATGGGCTTTACGGGCCGCTTCCGCCAGCGCGTCGATATATTCGGCGTCTCCGGCAAGCGCCTCAAGGCCGGCGCCGATTATACGGGGGATTTCTTCAGGCATCGGGACGGAAAGAAGCAGTATCGGGGCGGAAATTCCCCCCTCCCTGAGCTCTTCGCCTTCCGCGACGGTGGCGACGGCAAGGTACCGCGCTCCCGCGGCGAGGGCCGCCCCGGCTACGCGGAGGGCGCCGTGGCCGTAGGCGCCGGCTTTGACGGGTACGCAGACCGAAACGCCGGTTTTTTCCCGAACCAGAGTGATGTTGTCCCGCAGATAATCCAGGTGTATAACGGCCCGTGTCGCCCGCATACTATATTATAGAAGAAACGCCGGACAATGAAAAGGACACGGCGCTGCCCTAATGGCGCTGTTCCGTTTTATGTGTTAGTTTTAATGATGTGAAACGTTTTTTGTCCGCTATGCCCGCGGTGTTTCTGTTATTTTTGTCTGTCTGCCGGGGAGACCCGGACCCGGAAATTCCGGTTCTTCAGGAGGGGCCCTTCAACGAATCGCCGCCGGTGCCTCAAGCAAACCGTATCCTTGATTATCAGGGAAAATCTTCGGACCAGGCCCTTCCCCGCTGGCTGGAAGCGTATCTGGCGGGAGGAAACGCCGAAGTGGAGGCGCTGCCGGAATACGAATATATGTATGCGTTTGTCGGCGAAAACAGCGGCCCTTCGCCCAGCCCCCTTGAAACATGGCGGCGGAATTTTGATACGGAAAGGGCTTTTTCCCGGCTTGCCGGCGCGAGGATCCGGTTCCGTTTTATCGGCGCCGTTGAGACGAGCGCGGACGAGGTCTACGGCGGATACTACCAGGCGGCGGTAAAAGCCGCGTACGGGGCGGACTATACCGGTCCCCAAAAAGAAGGGGATTTCTGGATTCTGGAAGAGCCGGGCGAAGATCCCGAACGGGCCGGGGAGCGCGGCAGGTACCGTTACTTTGTTTTTGTCCTTGTCCCCAAAGATGTGTTTGAAGAAGAAGTGCGGAATATCCTTGAACAAGTCAAAGATCGCGGAACAAGGGATCAAAATTCCGCGTGTGAAAAATTGCGGGAACATTTTTTTGAGGGATTTTAGGCATGGACGGAAATTTCGGAGAAGTGGTTTTATCCCAGGGCGGGCCGTATCAGGGGGGCCTTGATCTTATCAGGGCAATTCAGGGCTTCGCCAACCCTTTTCTTACGTTTTTTATGAAGCTCATCACCAACAGTGTTTCCGAATATGTTTTTTTCGCGGTGATCATGATCCTTTTTTGGCTTGTAAACGAACGAAAGGCGTTCCGGCTCGGGTTGCTCGTCATTCTTTCCGCGTGGTTCAGTACCGTATTGAAAGCCCTGTTCAAACAGCCCCGGCCTTTTCATCTGGAGAACAGTCTGGGGATGATCCATGAAAGGGGATACGGCCTGCCGTCGGGCCACGCCCAGCTCATTCTGGTCTTTTTGGTTCCCCTTGCCCTTTGGCTTATAAAAACGCCGGGAAAGTTTCGGCCGCGAAACGCTCTTGTCGCCGTGGCAGCCGCGCTGATCGTTCTTCTGGTAAGCTTTTCCCGGCTTTACCTCGGAGTACATTTTCCCCAGGACATCCTGGCCGGCTGGGCGCTGGGCGGCCTGTCCCTGGCCTTGTTCTTTTTCGTTGAAAAAAAAGAATTTCCCCGATCCCCCAGGGCAAGGTTTGCCGCCGCCGCGGCTCTTTCCCTTTTGATGAACGCGCTCGCTCCCCGTGAGATCTCTTTGGGGGCGATGTTTTTCGGTTTCGCCTCCGGCTATGCCCTGATGAAATCCCGCTTTCCGTTTAGCGCAAAAAACGGCGGCCCCTTTCCGCTACATTCCGCGATTGTCCGCCTTGCCGTGGGATTTTCCGGAGTGCTGATCCTCTACGCCGGTCTGCGGCTGGTTTTTCCCGGCCCTTCTTCCTCATGGTACAGCCTTTTCCGTTTTATCCGTTACGCCGTCGTTGGGTTTTGGGTAAGCTGTATCGCGCCCTGGCTTTTTGGAAAATTCGCCCCGGTTACGGGGCAAAGTTGTAAAAAGGCGGAAAAATGAGGCGCTATGGCGACAGGGATCCGATTGCCGCCAGGGCTACGGGTCAGGGCGCCCTGGCGATTGTAAGGACAAGCGGCGGCGGTTCCCTTGACCTGCTGGCGCGGGTTTTTTCCCGGCCACAGGCGCTGCTTGACGCGCCGGGAAACACTGTCATTTACGGCTGGATCGTTGAGCCGGGCGCATTCCGCCGGAACGCGGCCGGCCCGAACGAAACCCGCCGCGCCGGAACCCCGGATGAACCGCGGCGGGTGGACGAAGTGCTTGTTTCCGTGTACCGCGCGCCGAAAAGCTATACCGGCGAAGACGGGGCGGATATTTCCTGCCACGGCGGAGAAGCCGTGGTCAAAGCTGTCCTTGAAACCCTCCGGAAGGCCGGCTTCTCCGATGCCCTGGCCGGGGAATTCAGTTTCCGCGCGTTCATGAACGGCAGACTAGACCTTACCCGGTCGGAATCGGTGATGGAGCTTGTATCGGCAAAAACCGGGGAGGCGGCCGAAAGGGCTTTACGCCGCCTTTCCGGGGTTCTGGAACGGGAATTTCATCAAATACGGGAAAAACTTCTCGAATCCCTTTCGGCTGTGGAGATTTTTCTCGACTACCCGGAAGACGAAATCGACGGCGAAGCGGCGGGGCCTCTTCCGTACCGTGAGGCGGCGGAAGAAGCTTTGAGGCGCCTTGAAACCCTGGCCGCTTCGTACCGCAGGGAACGGCTGTACCGCGAAGGCGCGATCGTGGTAATAGCGGGAAGGCCGAACGCGGGAAAGTCAAGCCTTTTTAACGCCCTCCTCAGGGAAGATCGTTCCATCGTGGCCGAAAATCCCGGTACAACCAGAGACTGGATAGAGGCATCCCTGTCTTTTGAAGGGATCCCGGTAAGGCTTATCGATACCGCGGGGCTCAGGGAAGACGCATCGGATCCTGTCGAAGAAATCGGTGTCGGACGGAGCCGGGAAATGCTTGAAAACGCCGATCTTGTCATCTATGTAATTGACGGGACAGCCGGCGTTACCGGCGAAGACAGGGCGTTTTTCTCCACTCCTAAAAAATTTATCCCCGTGTGGAACAAGGCGGATATCGCCCCGTCCGGTTCCCGGCCCGCGGAAATCTTTTTGCCGGAAAAATCCGCCGCCCTAAGCGCAAAAACAGGCGAAGGGATAGAAACGCTTTGCCGGATCGTTGCCGAAAGCCTGCTTGATTCGCAAGCGTGTCCGGATGCCGGAGACAGTTTTTCGGCGGGGGAACCTCCGGAGCGGCCTGAATCCGTTCACGGTTTGTCCGGGTGGGGCATGGGGCTTGGGAGCGACAGGCAGAAAGATCTTGTAGACAGGGCGGTTTTTTCATTACGGGAAGCGTTTTTCCTCGCGGATAAAAAAGAACCCCTTGAACTAATCGCCCCGTTCCTGCGCGAAGCCCTTAACTCCGTAGGAGAAATTACCGGGGAAATATCCACGGCGGACATTCTTGAAACGATGTTCAGCCGTTTTTGCGTGGGAAAGTAAGCCGCTCCAACAGTCCCCAGAACGGTTTCCGTCCGGCTCGATCAAAAAAACCGCGTATGTTATAGTGGGCCGTGAGTATTTTCTGGAATAAAAGAACTTCCGGCCTTTCTCCCTATATACCCGGCGAACAGCCGAAAGACCGGAAGTTTATCAAACTCAATACCAACGAGAATCCCTATCCGCCTTCACCGAGGGTTGTCGAGGCGATCCTTTCCCAGATGAACGGTGACGGAGAGAGCCTTCGCCTGTACCCGGATCCGCTGTGTTCGGATTTTCGGGAAGCTGTAGCCGCCGCCTACGGCGTAAAAAAGGAACAGGTTTTTCCCGGCAACGGCTCGGACGAGGTGCTGGCTTTTGTTTTCGGCGCTTTTTTTGAAAGCGGCGAAGCGGATTCACCCGAAAAAGCCGTACTTTTTCCGGATATCACCTACAGTTTTTATCCTGTCTATGCGCGGCTCTGGAACATACCGTACCGCGATGTAGCGTTGACCGAAACATTTTCAATCCGCGTGGAAGACTACCTTGTTTTTTCAGGCGGGGTGATTCTTCCCAACCCAAACGCGCCTACAGGCAGGGCGCTGTCCTTTGGGGAAAGTCCGCATAAAGGGCTTCGGGCAATAGTCGAGTATCAGCTTGCGCGTAACAGGGTTGTCGTTGTTGACGAAGCCTACGCCGTTTTCGGCGCGGAATCGGCCGTACCGTTTATCAACCGTTATCCCAACCTGTTAACGGTTCATACCCTTTCCAAGTCCGCGTCCCTGGCCGGACTCCGCGCGGGTTTCGCGATCGGCAGTGAGGAATTGATAGAGGGACTTTTCCGCGTGAGGAATTCCTTTAACTCGTATACGATGGACCGGCTTGCCCTGGCCGCCGCGACGGCTGCCGTTACGGACAAGGCTTATTACGACGGTATAAACAAAAAGATCATCGCCACAAGGGAGCGGACCGCGGCAGCCCTTGCGGCGATGGGTTTTGAGGTGATCCCCTCGAAGGCGAATTTTCTTTTTATCAGATGGCCGGCCGCGGGGCTTTCACATTCCGCGTCAGGCGAAATATCGGGAGCGGGGCTTCTCGCGGCGCTCCGGGCACGTGGCATTCTGGTTCGTCACTTTAACACGCCGCGCGTCGCCGACTACCTCAGGGTAAGCGTCGGAACCGACGCGGACATGGACGCCTTTCTCAAAGCCCTCAAGGATATTCTTGAACAGGATTAAACAGGAGCAATATGCGGATCATCGGCGAAGAACAATTTGACTCATACTGGAAAAACCGCGCCGGAAACAGCGGAGATCCTTTCGTTGAAAACATCGTCAGGGACATTATCGCGGATCTGCGGAGCGAAGGGGACAGCGCGCTCCGCCGTTATACGGAACGTTTTGACAGGGTTTCGCTCCGGCAGTTTGAGGTTCCCTTTGAAAAAGCCCGGGCCGCCCGGGGAACACTTGTCAAAGAAGAACCGGAACTCGCTTCCGCGCTGGAACTTGCAGCCGCCCATATCCGGCGTTTCGCCGATCTCCAGTGTTCCCAAATTACCGATTTTGAAACCGAAATGTCTCCCGGCCTCTTTACCGGCCAGCGGGTGATCCCCGTGGAACGCGCCGCAATCTATGTGCCGGGCGGCCGTTTTCCCCTGTTCTCTTCGGTGCTTATGGGGGTGATACCCGCTCTGGCCGCCGGCGTCGGCGAAGTTGTTCTTGCCTCCCCCCCTGTGGAAAACGGCGTCCCCGATAAACACATCCTGGCCGCCTTAGCCATTGCCGCTTCAGTTCCGCCCGCCGGCCCGCCCGAAACGGAAAAAATGCCGGGTTTTGACAAAACCCGGATTTCCGGTACTAGGAGTCTGTGGGGCTTTAGCCCAAATGATAAAGAAAATGCGCAATTTTGTGCATTTTCTACCTTGCAGGCTCCTATGCCGCGTATTTTCGCAATCGGCGGCGCCCAGGCAATCGCCGCCCTTGCCATCGGTACGGAAACGGTTCCGAAAGTTGACCTTATCGCCGGGCCGGGCAACAAATACGTGGCGGCGGCCAAACGGATGCTTTTCGGCGAGGTGGGAATCGATTTTGTGGCCGGCCCCACCGACGTGCTGGTCGTGTCGGACACGGATACGGACGCCGATCTTGCCGCCGCCGACATGCTGGCCCAGGCCGAGCATGACCCTGACGCCCGCGCCCGCGCCCTGGTTCCCTCCCAGGGCATGGCGGAAAAAATCGCCGCCGCCCTGGAAACCCGTCTTGCCCGGCTGCCGGAACAGCCGGGCAGGATCGCCCGCGCTTCCCTGGATTCAGGCGGGCTTATCGTCGTGTGCCGGTCGAAAGAATCGGCGATCCGTATCGCCAACGTCATCGCTCCGGAGCATCTGGAACTTCAGACAGAAAACACCGAAGCCTGGATTCCGTTTTTGAAAAACTACGGTTCTCTTTTTATAGGGAGCCTGTCGGCGGAAGTCCTGGGGGACTACAGCGCCGGTATTAACCATACCCTGCCGACTTCGGGAAACGCCCGCTTTTCAGGCGGCCTTTCGGTACGGCATTTCCTTAAAATCGTAACCACGCTGCGTTGTGCTCCGGGAGAGGGCTTTGAAAACGCCCGGAAAGCCGCGGAAATTATCGGAGGGGCCGAAGGACTTGCCGCCCACGCCCGGAGCGCGGCCGCCCGCCGGGAGCTTTCGTGAAAATCGGGGCCGTCTCGGATCACAGAACCAGGGAAGGGGGAGCGATAATATACCCCGTCTATTCCCGCCGTTCCCGAGGGCTTTCCGTGGGAATAAACCTGTTCCCCGATCGCAAACTCTGTTCCTTCGACTGTCCCTACTGCGAGGTCTTTCCGTTCAGGACGGACATTGTCTTTTCCGTCGATACGATGAAAACCGCCCTTTCTTCATGCCTGCGGGAGGCGGCGGAAAATGGCGAAACGGTAAAGGACATCTGTTTTTCCGGGAACGGCGAACCCACGCTGTCGCCCGAATTTCCCGAAGCCCTGGAAACGGCAAAGGCGCTGCGGGATGAGTTTAGCGCCGGGGCAAAGCTTGTGCTTATCACCAACGGGACGGGCCTTCTTGACGACAGGACCTTTTCCGTTCTTGCCGCCGCGGCCAAACGGGATTCCGGTCTCCATATCTGGCTTAAACTTGACGCCGGAACGGAAGCCTGGTACAGGGAAATAGACCGCTCCGATATTCCGTTTAAACGCCTTACCGGGGCTTTTACAGCCTTTGCCGCCCAGGGATCGCCGTTTACCCTGCAAACCATGATTTGCAGGGTAAACGGCGTCCTTCCCCCGCCGGAGGAAGAGGCCGCCTGGCTTGATCTTGCCGCGGCCCTGGCGGACACCTCGGAAAAAGCCGGCGGCGGCATCCGTTCCGTGCAGATCTACGGCAAAGTCCGGCCCGCCCCGGAGGATCCCCTGACGGAGCCCGTCCCCCGCGAGACGCTGGACAGGCGGGCGGCCCTGTTGAACGAAACCCTGGAATGCGCGGGAATTGCCGCCCGCGCGGAAGTGTTTTAGTGTTCTGACAAAATCAAATGCCACAATGGGAGCAAAACCCACGTCGCTGTTTAGTGGAGCAGGCGCATACGCCCGTATTAGGAAACCGCCGGATGCCTTTGCGTTACCACGGGACGGCGGCAATCTGCCGTGACGGGCGTATGTGCATGTATCACCCCCGGCGATGTGAGTTTTGACGCTATTTGCAATTTGTTTTTGCCAAAACTAATCAGAGGGTGTCAAGGTTTAGAAAAATGAACCTCCCCGCCCTGAAGGGCGGGGTATCCTGTAAGCGTTGCATTGTTTACGAGGGTGAGTTCTGGAAGGAAATTATTAACCGTGGGGTCTTCTACCATTTTTTTGTTGGTGTTACCAATTCTAACCGCCCTGAAGCTCCCCCGCGAGCCAGTGAGCGGGTTCTTAGGTATCAGACCCCACTGCGAATGAAAAGATTCAACCAAAAAATGGTCAAATTGTTGAATTCTTCTCCGCTATCACCCGATACCCAATGACAATTTGACCATTTTTACCGTTACTCTCCCCTTTTAGCGGCAATTCAAAGTT
>JAIROH010000144.1 GCA_031257595.1 Treponema sp.
CTCCGATATAGCTTTTGACGGTACCGCTTTGCGCGTCATAAATCAAAATCGGCGCGACGCCGGGAAAGCTCGCGGCCTGGCTGAATGTCACATTCAAGGTCAAAAGAGCCGCCATAGCCGCATCAAAGGCATTTCCGCCCCTATCCATCATATCAATGGCTACTTGAGTTGCCCATGGAGTACCGGTGGACGCCATATATTTTTCGCCCGTTGCCAGGGTTCGTTCCTGACGATACGGGTCGTCAAATTCCATATATTCCGCCGGTTTTTTCGGCAGGCAGAGATACACAATAGCCAGTACCAAAACGATCGATATGGCGGATATTCCGAATGCTTTCAGGCCTTTGCGCTTTTTGTCTATTTTAGTTACTCCTGACATAAGCCCGCCTCCACTGCACTTAGAATCTCTGACGTCGCCAACGCGCACACACTGCCGCTAGGGATACTACGCCATAACAACGGATTTGTCTACGGGCGCATGTGCCTGCCCCATTAAGCAGCGACATGGGCTTTGCTGTCATCTTAGCATTTGATTCTGTCAGAACGCCAGGCTGTAACGTACGCGCCGCCCCGTTTCAGGGTCGCTAAACGAAATTGCCTTGGCGCTGAGGGCAAGGACCGGAACGGCGTTTACGGCGGCGCTTTCGACGACAACGCCGCCGTAAAGAAAATCGTTCACAATCGGCCGGCCTGTCCATGCCAGGTGGCAGCGGATCTGGTGACGATATCCGCGGCTGATCCTTAGGCGGAATACGCGGCCCGGAACCGAATCCGTTTCGCTACACGAAACGGATTCGCTGCACGAAACAATTTCGGTTTGATATAACGGCAGGCCGGGCTGCGGCAAAACCGGCCGCACGGCTTTCCGGCCCTTTCCGTAGGGCCGGAAAGCGCTTTCAACGACGACAGGCTTGTCCGGCGGGGCGGTAAACATACAAGGCGGAAAACCGGGAAGCGTTTCCCCCCTCCCCGCCGAAACCGCGGCATATTCCTTAACGATGAGGTTTTGTTCCTGCTGGCCGCGCAGCGCGTCCATCGCAGCCTGGGTCCGGGCGACAAGCAAAAGCCCGCTGGTTTCGTAGTCAAGCCTGTGAACAAGGCCGCCCTCGACGGGTTTCCATCCCCTAACGGAGCGGACTTCGGGATGAATTTCCGCGACACAATCAAGCAGCGTTTTGAAAGCGGAACTTCCGTCCCTGTCTCTTCCAAGCGGGGCCGAATGCATACGGGGCGGTTTGTAGGCGACAATGAACGAAGACGTTTCGCCGACGATTTCCGGTTCCGCTTTCATGAAAAACGCCCCTTCCCAAAACCAGCCGGGTTCCGGGAACGGTCAAGTATCCCGATGTTTTCCCGGAACAGAACGGGAAGGGGCGCCCTGAAACGGGACGGCGCGTCATGATCCGGCAGGATTATCTCAAGGCTGTACGCGTGAAGCATAAGGCCGTTTCGCAGAAACGACGCCTCCCTGAAACCGTAGACGGGATCTCCCGCGACAGGATGGCCTATGGATTTCAGGTGTACCCTGATCTGGTGGGTGCGTCCGGTTTTCGGCCGCACAAGAAGAAGGGAATAAACGCCCCAGGAGCGGATGACACAGTACCGGGTAAGCGAAGCTTTTCCTTTTCCGGGAACGTCGGTTACGGTAAACCGTTTTCTGTTACGGGGATCGCGGACAATCGATCCCGCGATGATCCCTTCGCCGTTTTCCGGGGTTCCGCAGACCAGCGCCGCGTAACGTTTTTTTGTTTTTCCGGCCTTGAACTGGGCGGCCAGAAACGCGAGGGCCTGGTCATCATAGGCGGCGATAATGACCCCTGACGTATCCTTGTCGAGCCGGTGTACGATTCCCGTACGGAACGTTTCGGAATCGCCGGACACGAGGTTTTTCCGCAGACGCCTGAAAAGCAGCGCGTTGGCCAGGGTGCCGCTGTGGTTTCCCGCGCCGGGATGTACGACCATTCCCGCCGCCTTGTTGACAACCACGATCCTGTTATCCTCGTACAGTATATCCAGGGGAATATTTTCAGGCGTCAGGGTTTCCGGAATTTCGTCCTGCCAGTACAGTTCCAGGGCGTCTCCGGGACGCACGGGTTTTGAAAGCTTTACCGTCTTTCCGTTCAGTTTCGCCTCAACGGATCGGTTTTTCATTTGTGAGCGGCTTAGAATCTTGAGGCATTCCGACGCGTATCTGTCAAGACGCATTCCGGCATTCGGACCGGTTTCCACAATACCGGAGAATTTCCCCACTAGTCCTCCGGAATAATTACAGGCCGCGACGATGCGGGCGGTTCCCGCGGCATCTTGTCGAGCTTTACCGGCTCCGAACCAACGGCTTCCGCCTTTGAACGCCGGTAACGCAGAATAAAATGATCCACGACGGCTATCACAAGAGAACTTGAGATGGCAATCGTAAACATCGTCGCGATTTCCCGATCGGTCATTCCCACCGCTCCGGCGCCTTTAAAAGGCCATGGCGCATAGCGGTTGTCCCATCCGTGAGAAGCCGACCTGTAAACATCCATAAAAAACGAAGTCCAGAAGATCGTCAGCGGAAGAGAACCGAAAGCGACTATTTCCGCCCGCCGCAGATCTTTAACCCAAAGCGGAGTAAGCGAAACGGTCTCTGTCGAGTCCGCTTTTCCCGCCTCCGTACTGTAGGAACCGGACACGCCGGCAAAATTTGTAATCCGCGACGTTTCAAAATCCGGTATGCGAAACAATCCGCTAAAACCGGTGTCATGGGAAAATCCCCCATGCCCGGCGGCCGGAAAACGCCCCTCTCCGCCGAAAGACACGCGATCGCCGCCGCGGTCTGTTTTCCCGGACGGTAAATTCACCTGCGGGTAAAGGCAGGGGGAATAAAGACAGAGCAAAACGACAACCGGAAAGCAGTTTTTCACGGAGATCGTTCCCCAAAAATGGCCGTTCCGATCCTGACCAGCGTCGATCCTTCCTCGACGGCTATTTCAAAGTCGTTTGACATCCCCATCGAAAGGCAGGAAAACCGAATTTCGGGAAAGCGGGCGGAAAGGCGCTCCCTGGCGGAAACGAGGGTTCTGAACGATTTGCGGATAAGCGAAATGTTTTTGGTAAACGGCGCCATCGTCATAAGCCCCGACAGGGCCAGGCCGGGAAAGGAAAGCGTCAGTTCAACCGCCCTGCACAGGGCGTCCACATCCGGATATCCCGATTTTGATTCTTCGCCCGTATGCATTTCCAAAAGCATGCCGAGGGGAGCCGTCCGGCCTACCGCGATATTTCCCAGAGTTGTCACCAGTTCGTCCCGGTCGACGGACTGGATACAGTCGAACAGCGCGGAAGCGGGTCTTGCCTTGTTCCGCTGAAGGGAACCAATCATGTGAAGTTCAAGAACGTATTTTTCCCTCAGGGCGGGAAATTTTCCCTCGGCTTCCTGTACCCTGTTTTCGCCAAAAAGGAAAAGTCCCGCCTTTAGGGCGGCCTCCGCTTTCTCCGTTCCGTGAAATTTGGAAACACCCATAAGGCGTACCTCTTCCGCGTTTCTGCCCGAAAGAACCGACGCCTTTTCAATACGGCTTTTTACATCGTCAATACGTTCAGCAATCGTCATTACCGCTTCCCGCCTTATTCGCTTTTTCCGTTAAAAATTTCCCTTCCATTTTGGTTCCTTTATCCACGCTTCCAGGGTATCCGCCAGGACATTGAAAGCCCTGTAGTCCAGATTTTCCGCCCGTTCTTTCGACGCTATGCCGCTTTCCGAAAGCAACGCTTTCGCGCAATCCCTGGGCCGGACACCGGAACCCATTATACCGGAAACGGATAAAAAATGCTCCAGGTTGTTGGCCGCCGTTTTCCTCCGGGAGGCGAACAAAGCCCTGACCAGGGGCGCGAACAGCGTTCTGTTCTTTTCACCGTCCCGCAGGGTAAAAAGCAGGGCCGCGGAGTCAACCCTTGGGGGCGGATAAAACGACGCGGCCTTGAGGGTCATAAGGGGTTTTATATCGTATACCGAAGCGCAGAGGACCGATATCGATGAATAATCCCTGCCGCCGCGCTTTGCCGCCATGCGAAGCGCCACCTCTTTTTGTACGGTAATCACCATCCGCCTGAAAAAACGGCCTTTTTCAATCAGGCTGCCGACAAGAACGGCGGCGATTGTATAGGGAAGGTTCCCCAAAAGATAGGGACTTCCGTCGTCATTTTGCTCCCATGTTTTTAGCACATCGCCCGGAACAAGGGTAAACGAAGCATCGCCTTCCCCATTGGATGGATCACCGGAAAAAAGCTCCCGCAGAACATCTCCAAAACCGGGATCGATCTCAAAGGCCCTGACCCTGGCGCCTTTTTCAAGCAGGAGGGATGTCATCGCCCCCATGCCGGGGCCAATTTCGAAAACGCCGTCCCGATCCTTGATGTCCAGAGCATCCACAAGAACCGAACGCGCACGGGGGTTTACCAGAAAGTGCTGGCCCCACTTCTTCCGTATCCCCATGCCCCGTTCCGAAAGAAAGGCCCTGATTGCGCCGCCGGAATTGTAGTCCGGCAGATTAGTCAAAACTTTCAAGGCGGCTCCGGTACAAACGCAGGCGTTTTTCCGCGAAAAAGACAAACGTGGCAAGAGAAAGGCTCAAGGCAAGCGCCGGGAAAAACGGCGTTTTTATGCCCGGTATAAGGGCCGCGGCCGATACGGTTTTGGCGATGACCAATTCAAGGAACGAAAGGATTTTTACGGCGGCCAGGGGGAAAAATCCGCCGTAGACCAGGAACAACAGGGACGCCAACATAAACAGCGACGTAAGGGGGACGACAACAAGACCGGAAACGATTCCGCCCGGCCTCAGTTCGCCGAAAAACGCCGCGGCAAGGGGAGCGGCGGCGATAAAGGCGCCCAGGGAAGCGGAAAGCGCGTCCGCCAGCGGACGGGGAACCCTGCCGCGCATCAGAAACGCAAACTTTTTCCCCAACAGAAGAAGCCCCGCCAGGGCCGCGTACGAAAGCATAAACGACAACGAAAGACCGGAAGCCGGATCAAAAACAATCTGAAAGAGAAACGCCGCCCCAAGAAATACGACGGTAAATTTGGGCATATCCAAAAGGATTGCCCATACTCCAACGGCGTACATAATCGCCGATCGTACAAGGCCTGGCATGGGGCCCGCGATAAACACAAAAACAACGATAAACAAAAGTCCGGCAAAAGCCGCGGCCTTTTTCCCCAAGGGCCGTTTAAGAAAAAAGGCCAGCAGCCCGGAAAAAAACGACAGGTGCATGCCGGAAAGGGCAAGAACATGGGAAAGCCCCGCATCACGGTAGGAACGTTCAAGGCTTTTGTCAAGGCCGTCACGGCTGCCCAAAAGCAGCGCCGCGGCAAGGCCGCCGGGATTCAGCGAAGAAAGGGTTCCGATAAGGGAAAGCCTTGCCGCGGTACGAAACTGCTCCGGACGGGAAGCGGGCTTTACAAGATGAACCGAACGCGCCGAAAACACCGGTTTCCCGTAACGTTTTTCCGCGCTCGGGGAAAAGGCCCCTTCGACAAACAACTCCCCGCCTCTTCCAAATTCCTTGAGCCGGGGAATCGACGAATCCGGGAAAAAAACCAGCGCCGTCCCCGTTGCCGAAGCCCGTACGTTTCCGCAGCCGGGAAGACCGTCCGCGCCGGCGGCGAAGACGCGTACGTTCGCCAAACCCCCGCTGCCGCCTGCCCTGGGATCGTCCAGCAGGATACCCTCGACGGAACGTATCTTTTCCGGAGGCAGCCCCGGAGAAAACGGTTTTCTCGCGGCGGTCCCGGAAACAGCGCCAAGGACAAGGCCGAGACCAAACGGGATCACAACGGTGGCGGCAAGCGCGGACCGGAAACCGACGCCAATGTCTTGACAATAGTGAGATAACGGATATACGAAAAGAACGATGGCAAACACACAGGAAACCCACAGTGAAAAAAGGGAGAACGCGTAATAACCGATAAGACAGCCCAGGGCGGAACAGACAAGAAGGCTTATTTTTATCATTACCAGTCAAGACGTTTCAAGGCTTCCCGGGCGGAATTTTTAACGTCCTCCGGGTAGGAAAGAAAACCGACATAATTCAGGGAATCGTAGGAAGCCTTGTACCGTAAGCCGCCAAGGGCCTGAATAAGCGCAATGGTAATATCGGCGTCGTAGTCCCCGGAAAATTCCATACGGGAATTTGCCAGGTTGAGGTTAAGACTGAGTACAACGGCGGCGTCTACACTTTCCATCGAAGCAAGGCATTGTATTGCCTCAAGCAATTCCGCTTTATTGCCGCTTCCCCCGGGATCGGATTGATAGGCCCTTTCGGCAAAATAGAAGTATTTAACCACCAGGGGAAGGGCGTGGATCCACTTTAGTTCGCGGATGATCCGCGCCGCGAGAGAACGCAGTTCTTTCCCTCTTTCCCCGGAATAACCGCCGGCCGTCTCAAGCGCCGCTTCGGCAAGGGCGGCCTTTTCCTCCGTACCTATATTCTGCCGCAGACCGAAACGAAACGCCGCCTCTTTTTCCGGAAGCGGGCCGGAAAGAACGGTTTTTATCAGAAAAGTTCCCAGATCCCCCCGCGCGGTCCCCAACGACGTAAGCGCGTTTTCAATATCCAGTAAAAGATCGCCGTTATAGGGAAGAAGCAGCGCCTCAAACAGCGCCGCATAGCTTAATTCGTCTCCCGCGTTTCCCAGGATCGAAACCAGCGCCCG
This sequence comes from Treponema sp., assembly GCA_031257595.1. Taxonomy (GTDB): domain Bacteria; phylum Spirochaetota; class Spirochaetia; order Treponematales; family Breznakiellaceae; genus JAIROH01. The sequence goes on from JAIROH010000144.1 coordinate 6,695, forward strand.
GAGAACGGGGTAATTCGGCGCAAGCCCCGACTTAAAAAAGCCGTTTTGTTCCTCGAGAAGCCCGTTAAGCCGTTCCGCCGGTCCTGAATCAACGGCGGCCAGGGTATTGAGGATATCTATTTTGGTTCCGTTGTCGGGAAAAACACGGAACGCCTGCCAGAGGGTTTCCGCCGAGGGAGCGTAGCGCTGTTCGCGTATCCCCGCCAGCGAAAGCTGAACAAGATTCGATATGTCGCTGTCGTCCCGGAACAGGGCGGAGTTATCCAGGGCAAAACGGAGGGCAGATTCATAAAGCGGGCCGATAAATTCCCCCGCCCTGTCGTCGTTTTTCGCGTCGGAAAGCACATTTGCCTTTTCGCCCAAATTGGCCCGGATAAAACGCCGCTGGTAGGAAGCCAGTATCGAATCGGCCGGTTCCTGGGCAAAACCGGAAACGGCAAGGATCAAAAAAAGAACAACAAAAACATAAACTGTTTTCACTTTTGTCCCCCTGCCCGTTATATGGCGCTTTCCGTCACGCCGCTTTGATCTTTCCCCAGATTTTCCGCCGCTTCTTCGTCAAGAACCTTGAAAGGCAAGTCGTCTTCCTCGGGAAGCATTCCGAAAACCTCTCCCAAAACATGGTTCCGCGTCTCTATGACCATGGGATCCGCTTCAAGGTGCAGGAGGGAACGGCTCTGTTCTTTGTCAAATTCCACCGAACGGACGGTACCGGAAATGGCAACAGGGACGTTATTCAGTATAAACTGAACTTTAAGCCGCAGGCCCACGGCCGCCTGGCCGCCGATCGTAATCGCGCAGCCGGTATCTGAAAGATCTTCTACGATGCATTTAAGTCCCGGATTAAGCTCTATCGTGTCCGAAGGTTCGTCGCTGGAGAGGATGTAGAGAAAGGCGGACTTGTGGGTTTTAATTCTGATGGATTTACGTTTTTGGGTTCTGAAAAGCGATTCTCCGTGGCTTATCTTGAGCGAGGCGGTTCCTTTTGAAAAAACCTCGTCCTGTACCTCGGAGTCAAACACATAACCGGCGTCTTCTTCCCTCCAGAAATACACGGAAAGCTTTAACCCGTTCCATGAAAAGCTTGTGGGAATCTTGTCGCTGTTCGGCCGGGCTATCGTCAGATACTGGCCGGTGTTTTTAACAACCCTTGAATTGTAGACACCCTGGCCTCCGGCCAAAACACGAAGGCTCTGGCCTTCTTCGATCTGGCGCGTATCGGTTATGCCCTTTTTTATTTTGGGCTTTTCCATTTCTATTTTTTTTCGGTAATCGTAGAGCTTGGAAAGGAAATCATGGGTTGCCTGATCGCCTCCTCCTGAAAGCCTCGTACTTCGAACCATGTCCCTGATGCACCTGTCCAGCTGGTTCTGGGACCAGAACAGCGCCGTGGGATCTTCAAGGCTGCATTTGACCGCGAGCCGGCGAAGCAGTTCTATTTCCCTAAAACTGAACCCCGCGTCCTTGCCCTTCGCGAAAAACTGTATCCAGGATTTCCGTTTGTCCTTGTTTGATTGAGAGAGGAAGAGAACCAGAAGTCCTGATACAACTATGACTATAACCAGTATCGTAACAAGCATTGCCCCGCTTCCCCTTCTAATGATAATCTTAACAAAAAAGGAGCGTCTATTAAAGACCTGATTGAACCTCTTGTACTGTTTTTTGTCATCTTTTTCGCTCCTGCTGCGGGATCGACGGCATTTTCGGAACTGGAACGTTCCGTTCTGTTCCGCATACCCGCCCTGATCCTCGTCTTCCGTTTTGTGGAAAAGCCGCTCCGCTTCTTCCGTTTTTCCCGCGGGGACTTTTACTGTTTTGCCCTGGGTTTTCCCGCCCTCGCCCTCGCCGGCGCGGGTGTTTCATTCGCCGCGATGCGGAGCGGCGTTTTTCCCGGCATCCCGGTACAAACCCCTGAATCGTCCGCGGGATGGGCGCTGGCGGCGATTTCTTCCCTGACCGCCGGATGCCTTGAAGAAGGCTATTTCAGGGTCTACCTCCTTGACCGCCTAAAAAAAACAGGCCTGGGAATAAATCAAACGGCCGCGGCCGCGGTTTTCCTTTTCAGCCTTTGCCACTGGTACGAAGGCCTCTGGGGCGTTGTCAACGCGGCCGCCGCGGGTCTTGTCCTTTCGGTCCTCTTTATACGATTCAGGTCGTTTTACGGAATCGCGTTCGCCCACGGCCTTTACAACATAGGCGTGTACGTTTTCACCGCCCTTTATTTTACTTTTTCGCCTTTGCGGTAAAAATTATTCTTTTACTGTGGAAAGCCGCGACGTTATTCCGCCGCCCTCGAAAGAAACCCAGACGCTTTCCCATGGATCAAGGCGGATTTTTTCACATTCCGCCGGCAGCGGGTACCGCCGTGAATCTTCCGGGGAAAGCTTCCATTCCGTTTCCCGCGGACTTAAATTGACGACGCAGAGAAGGCTCCGGCCCTCTCCTGTTCGGGAACCTTTTTCCGAACGCGCCCACGTTCGCAGCAGGGCGAAAACGGCGCCGGACGCGTCCAGTACGACCTGATCATACGAAGGATCAAAAGCTTCCTCATTTTGCCGGAACGAAAGCAGCTTCGCAAAGCCGCGGTACACGTGGAACCGGAACGATGCCGGATCGTCCAACTCCGCTTCCAGTCTGTCGACAGGGGGTTTTTCCCGGTTGATGGCCCTGTTGTAGCCCAAAAGATCGGGGCCTTCTTTCCAGGCCGGCGAGCCTGTCCAGCTGTGAAAATACACCGCCGGAAGCCCGGACAGGGAAAAAAGAACCGCGTGAACGGCGAGGAAGGCCCGCGCCCGGATTTCCGCCCCTCCGTCCCTTGCCCAGTCCGCGTCCGGCGGGGCGACGATGGATCCGTAGGAACAGTTCAGTTCGTAGGGAACGTCCCCCGCGGAAGTCGATTTGTACGAAACAAGCGCCCCGCGCCGCCGGGCCTCTTCCAGTGTCGCCGCAAAAGCCTTTTCGTCGACAAGGCCCTTTACCGGCGTAAGCCCGACCCCGTCGTGGCTTGCCAGAAAATTGAGGAAGTACTGCCGTTTTTCCGGGCCGGGAAGGGTTTTGGCCCAGGCGCGGAGCGGGGCGGCGTCGCCGGAAACCGCCGCGTGCAGGCAGAGCGGCGGCAGGGCGAAATTGTACACCATGTGGGCTTCGGGCAGGAAATCCAGGGCCGCCTGACCGAGGGCTTTTCCGAAATAGGAAATATTTTCTTCATGGGGAACGTTCGTCTCGGTAAGGATAAGTACAGGCAGATCCAAATAATCAATGACCGCTCGAAAAAGCTTGACCACGGCGTGGGTTTTCGGATGATGAAGACAGGAAGTGCCGTCTTCTTTCCAGAGATACGCGATCGCGTCAAGCCTGACAATGCCCGCCCCCCGCGAAGCGTATTCCAGCAAAATCGTGATAAATTCAAGCAGTACGTCCGGATTGGAAAAATCGTAGTCAACCTGATCCTCGCTGAACGTCGTCCATGCATACACGGTTTCTTCTTCAGCGTCTTTGCCCGGCGTTTTCCGGCCCCTAACTTTTCGGCTGAACGGCGTAAGAAGCGGATGAGTACGGGGCCTTGTCACGGTACTGTAGTCATAATCTTTCGGCCTTGTAAGGTACCAGCCGGCGTAACGTTCGTCTCCGGCCAAAAACGAGGTAAACCAGGCGCTCTGTACGCTTCCGTGGTTAATCACAAGATCAAACACAAGCTTAATGCCCAGCGTCCTTAGGTTTTCAAGATCTTCCCATGATCCGAAACGCGGATCCACTTTCCGGTAATCGATCACGGAAAAACCGTCGTCCGAAGAATACGGATGAAACGGCAATATGTGGAGGAACGTGAATTCCCCGTTGTCGCGTTTTTTCAAAAACCGGTAAAGCCGTTCCAGGCCGGTAAGGGAATCGCCGCTTTCTTCGGCGGGTTTTCCGGCGCTTGCCGCCCCGGCTTTCCCGGCGTTTTCTTCCCCTGTTCCCCGAAGCGTTCCCCGCGGAACGGACCCTTCCGGGGCGGAAAGCATATTTCCGTAGCTTATCAGAAAAGCGTCTTTATGGGTAAAAGGAAGGCCGGTTTCAGCTGAAGGTTTTGGAAACCGGCCGGAGTACGAAGCAATGATTTTTTCCAGCCGGGGCCGAATCGTTTCGGCTTTTTCTTTTCCGTAGAGAAAAGAAAGCAGATCAAAAAACACCGATTCTTTTTTCATACGACAGTTTGTTTAAAGGGGGATACTGCCCCGCCGGCCCGTTAATTCCATGTACGCCATTTCGGCAAGGCCGAAGTCCGCTTTTTCGGTATACGCCTTGGCGTATTCGTCCCAGAGCATATCTTCGTACACTTCACCGGCAAACCCGGTGTCGATAAGGTTTGACTTCATCACCGTACCGCGCATTCCCTTGAGCATGTTCTTGATCAAAAAACCTTCCAGGGCTTCGCATTGTTCGTAGAGTTTTAAATCGGAACCGGAAAGGTTTTTTTTCAGTTCTGATCCGGACATGATTTTTTTGGCCTCTCCGGTCGCCGGCCTATCCGCCGTAACCTGTTCGGCTTCTTCGGCTTTTTGCCGGGCCCGTTTCAGCGTCTCAGAAAAAACCGTTTCCGGTTCGGGAGAAATTTCCCTTCGTTCGGCAAACGGAACATACGCCGTATTCAGCGCGGACAAGCCGGCCATAGAGTCAATCATCCTTCACTCCTATCTCTTCAGCGTTGTCGCTGTTCCAAGCATGTTGTCGGTGGTTTGAATTGTCCGCGAATTGAATTCGTAGGCGCGCTGGGCGACGATAAGCTCGACCATTTCGTTTACCACCGAAACATTGGACATCTCAAGACGCTTGTGGATGATCTTGCCCATACCCTCGTTGTTCGGACGGCCGGGGATCGCGTCGCCTGAGGCGTTGGTTATCTTAAACAGATTTTCCCCAATGGCGGTAAGGCCCACCGGGTTGGGAAAACGGTACAGTTCCACCTGGCCAACCTGAATCGGATCGTCCCCGTTTATTTCGGGAACCTTTACCGTTACCCGGCCGTCCTGGGAAACGGCTATGCTTTCCGGGAGATAGTTCGGCGGCATGACAATGTCGGGGAGGACCCAGTAGCCTTCGGTAGTAACCATACGGCCGGTATTGTCAACCTCAAAGGCCCCGTTCCTGGTATACGCGTAAGTTCCGTCCTGGAGCTGAACCCGGAAAAAGCCTTCGCCGGCGATGGCCATATCCGTGGGAACATCGGTATTCTGGAGCGCCCCCTGGGTAAAGATCCGCTGGGTAGCGGCAAGCTTTACCCCGTGGCCCATCTGGGTTCCCACCGGCACTACGGTTTCTTCGGTAGCCGGAGTACCGGCGGTACGCACTGTCTGGTAGATAAGATCTTCAAAATCGGCCCTGACTTTTTTAAAGCCTGCCGTATTAACGTTTGCAAGATTATTGGAAATGGTGTCGATATTTGCCTGCTGTCCAATCATACCGGAAGCTCCGGTCCATAAACTTCGTACCATGCTGTATTACTCCTTATCCGTTATATCTGGCGTATTGGTTAATCAGGGTTCCCAAAAGGGAATCGTGGCTCTGTATCACTCTTTGATTGGCTTCGTAGGCCCGGTTTACTTCGATCATCTGAACCATCTCCACGACCGGATCCACATTGGCCGCCTCGGTAAAACCCTGGTGAAGTTCGGGCCGTTCTTCCGCCGGAAACCGGATTGCTTCGCCGGATTCCCCGGTAGCCATCCAGAAACTCGATCCCTGTTTTTTAAGGTAACGTTCCCGTTCAAAGCCGACAATCCTCAGGGTGTCGAGGAGTACGACTTCGCCCCATTCGTTATCCGTTCTGGAGATCATCGCCTCGGGGTTGTCGGCGTATTCGGCGTTGATCCAGATATTGCCTTCTTTGTCTATTTTGAAGTTGTTTTCCTGAACCCTGACAGGCCCGTTTTCACCGAGTACGGGATAGCCTTCCTTGGTTTCGAGGAAGCCTTCCTTTCCCCGCTGGAAAGAGCCGTTCCTGGTGTAGCGTTCGCCGTAGGGAGTGCTTACCGCAAAGAAACCTTTTCCGTCAAGGGCCACATCGTAGTCGTTCCCGGTTTCCTTGAACGCCCCCTGGGAAAACACCGTAAAGAGCTCGTTAAGCTCCACGCCGGTTCCCAATTTACCGATAATCGGCGCCGCGTCGTGGGAACCGAACGGATTGCGGAAGATCCCGTCGTCTCCGGTACGGCGCAGCAGCATTTCGGGATTCGCCTTGAACGAAGCCTGGTCGCGTTTGTAGCCGTCGGTATTCACATTGGCCAGATTGTTTGCCACGGAGTCGAGCC
>JAIROH010000151.1 GCA_031257595.1 Treponema sp.
GGATGATCCTTAACCGAATTGAGGCGTTGCTGCTGGAAAAAAGCGGGAATCCCGCCGCGCTTTTTGTGTTTCCCACCGATGTGGCGGTTTCCCGCTGGGTAGACCGGTTGCTGCGTCTTCGAGGCGGCGGCACCGTAGCGATGGAGCAGTTTATCGCCTGGGATACTTTTAAAAAGGAGTCGGTTCGTTCCCGGGTGCAGGACAGAAAGAGTGTTCCCTCGGTTTTGCGGAAGATATTCGTAAGAAGCCTGATTCAAGAAAACGCGGAACTGGGCGCGGCCGGAAGGGAAACGCTCTTTGGCTCGCTTATACCCCGCGAATTTGCCCGCCAGGGACCGTCGTATGTTTCGTGGCTTACGGGTATCTTGCCCCAGCTTGGTTACTGGTTCGAAAAAATGACGGGGCGGACGGCCGCTTCCGCCGGTGCGGGGGACACACGCGGCGTTGAATCTGCCGGCAGTCCGGATGGTATGCCCCCGGGTGATGACCGGGACCTCTTTACCTTTTTTTTCCGGTACAGGCGCTTTCTCGATGACAACGGCCTTTTTGAGCCAGCCTGGGAAAAGCCGCCCTTTGATGACAACGGGAAGGAGTGTTTTATCTTTTTTCCCGAATCCCTTGCCGATTTTAAAGAATACGAAGGTATACTAAGTAACGCGAATCATGTTACAATAGTAAGCTTAAGCGAAGATGATATTGCGGAAAAACAGAACCGTGTTTTTTTCTACACCAATTCCCGCAGTGAAATTACCGAAGCCGCCCTGTATATACGCGCTCTGGTTGAACGGGAAAAAACAGCCTGGGAGGATATCGCGGTAAGTATTCCCGACACGGAAAACTACGAGCCCTACGTGCTGAGGGAATTTGCCGGCCGGAATATCCCGGTGGTCCGCCGCACCGGAAAGCCCCTGGCCTCGTATCCGGCGGGCCGGTTTTTCCCGGCCATTGCGGATTGTTATTCGGCGGACTTTTCGTTTGATTCGGTAGTATCGCTGCTGCTCAACAGACATTTACCCTGGAAGGACGGCGAAGCGATAAATCAGCTTATCGAATTTGGCATTAAAAACAACTGCATCTGTTCCTGGAACGATGGGGAGCCCGTTGACGTGTGGCTGGACGCCTTCGCTTCACCCGCCGGGAACCGGGAAAAACGGGCGGAAGATTTTTACCGCGCTTTTAAAGGGGATGTGATTGCCCTGAACCGCGCGGCGTCATTTGCGGAACTCAGGCGCTGTTACTTTGTCTTTCGGGGGCATTTTCTTGACATGGAAAACTGCCTCCCGGAAACGGATTTGGTACTTTCCCGGTGTATCTCGGAACTGGCGGCTTTAATCGAAATCGAAAGATCGTTTCCTAAAGTCAAAGCGCCGGACCCCTGCCGCTTCTTCGTCGATCATCTGAAGGAAACCGCCTACCTCCCCCAGGAAAAAACAAGCGGTGTTTCCATACTTCCCTGCCGGACCGCCGCGCCGGCTCTGTTTGACTGTCATATCATTCTCGGGTCAAGTCAGGATAACCTTACCGCGGTTTTTTCCCGGCTGAATTTCCTGCCGCGCAAAAAACGGGAAATGCTTGGCGTCAGGGACGACGACGCTTCCCGGGCTTTTATCGGCCTCCACCGCTTTAATTCCCTTAGACCCGCCGTGTTTTTCTGTGCCCGGGACACTTTTTCGGGTTACGCGATACCCCACAGCTGCCTTGACGTTTCCGGCAAGCCCCGTATACGCTACGCCGATACCGACCCCGGCGCCTTTGCGGAAGACATTTACCGGGACGAGCGGCTGTTCTACGCGGCTTTTCAGTCTGACGCCGCGGCGTTCCGGTCCGACGCCACGGTCACTGCGGCCGCCGGCAGGGCCGCGATGTTTCCGCCCCGGCTGCACTCGATCCAGGCCCGGGGGTTTGCCGCCTGGTTGCGGCGGCGGCGCGCCATGGCCGGGGAAAACCCGGCGAAAATCGCCGGCAGCCGGCTCCTTTCCCTGATTGGGGAACGTTACGGCGGCGGCGCGGATCATCCCGGCCTGATACGGGTTTCCGCCTCGGCCATGAAGCCCTATTACGAGTGCGCCCTCCGGTGGCTTTTTGAGGATGTGCTTGCCCTTGAAAATGTCCGGATGGAAGCATCGGTAATGGCGGAGAATGTTCTCGGCTCGGTGTACCATGCCGTGCTGGATTGTTTTTTTAAGGCGGTGCAAAAACAATCGAACGGCGTTCTCGCCGGTATGGTAAACGGGGAGCTTCCGCCCGGGTATTACAAACTTCTTTCGGACAGTGTTTCTGCGGTTTTCGATAAATTGCCCAGGCTCCCCGGTGAGCATCTTGATATGAGCGCGCTTACCGTCCGTTTTCTCAAGGCGCAGCGGCGAACGGTGCTGCGGCAGCTTGAAATTTTTACCGCGGCATTGCTGCGTTATTTCGGCGGCTTCAGGGTGCTGGAGAGTGAATTGACCTACACCGCCGATGAACAGGAATACTACCTGCTTGGAAAGATAGACTGCCTTCTGGAAGATGTCAGGGATGATTCCGAGAGGAACAGCGAACTGGTTATCGCCGACTTCAAGCTGAATTCCACACCCGGCAAAAAACCATGCACCGGCCAGGGAGAAAACGGCCTGGAAAATTTCCAGCTTCCCATGTACATCACCCTGGCGGAAAAAAACGGCTGCGGCTTTGCGGGAACCGCCCTCTTTTTCAGCATCATGCGGGCGGAACCCAATGTAATATTCGGTTCAATTCGGGACGGGGTAAGCGGAAAAGAAAAAGCCGGAATTGGACGCACGGGTGAGGAAGATGATCCTTTTGAAACCGTTATGTCCGAATTCCGTGCAAAGGCGGCGCGATACGCCGGGGAAACGGCAAGCGGTAATTTTACTACCATCAGCGCGGGCGAAAGAAAATGCTATCAGTGCGTTTATCACCGGGTATGCAGGACGGTCTACGCGGTTGGCCGGGAAAGGGAACTGCCCGGCGGCGTAGCCGGACAGGGAACGGAATTTTGCGGGAAGGAGGCCGGCGGATGAGTGATAACACGAAACAGATAACGCTTAACGATGAACAGAAAGCCGCCGCCGGATATGAAAAAAATGTTGTCGTCGCTGCGGGGGCCGGTTCGGGGAAGACTTCGGTTCTGGCGAGCCGTTACGCGCACCTTGTAACCGAAAAAGGCCTTACGGTCGAGCAGATACTTACCCTTACCTTTACCCGGAAGGCGGCCGCGGAGATGTATCAGAGGATCTACGGCACGCTGTCTTATCTGGCCGAACATGAACGGGGAGACAAACAAAAGAAGGCGCGGAAAGCGGTGGAGGATTTTTTTCATGCCCGGATTCAAACCCTGGATTCCTACAGTTCCGGCCTGGTCAGGCAGGGATCCGTCCGTTACGGCATCTCTCCGGAATTCGCCATTGATGAGGAACGCTGCCGTTCACTGGCGCGGGAAGAAGCGCTGCCTTTTCTTATCGCGCGCCGCCAACACCCGGCGATAGAACAACTGTACCGGCGGAAGCGTTCCCGGAACAGCCGGGGCGCCGGTTCAGCGCCCGCCGATATCGCGGAAAGATTCTTCGCCTCCACGGTATTAACGTACAGCGGTATTGACGAGCCGCCCGATTTTGCCGGACACACAAAACGGCAATTTGACATCGTCACGGCGGAGTGGAGGGAAATTACAAAATTCATTCTTGACCGGCTGGAGAGATTGAGGGATATTGCCGGGGGCGCTGATAAAGCCGATAATTTTGTTAAACAGCTTGAACCTATAATCAGGCAGCTCGATTCCGGCGCGGTAAGCTTTCCCGATACGGCGGAACTTAAAAGTTTTTTTGATACGCTTACCGCCCTTGCGGACGGCGAATGTGTAGCGGAGGCGGAGGGGCATCCTGTAAAGCAAAGGCTCCTGCAATGCCTTGTTTTTATGAACGGCTTTTACGAAAAACTGAATTTACGGTACGGCAAACGCGACAGCCAGGCGAAAAGAATCGTCAACGAACTGCGGAGTGGTTTCGCCCTTTTTTCATCCCTCGCGGTTTTCTGTATGCAGGCGGGGATCATCCTCTCCCTGATGACCCTGCTCAACGATTTCCAGAAGATCTTCCTCGAAAAGAAACGTGCGGAGGGGATACTTACCTACAACGACGCGGCCCGCCTTGCCCGGACCATGCTCAGGGATCATCCCGATATACGGCAAAGCGAAAAAGAAACTTTTAAAGCCGTTATGATCGACGAGTTTCAGGACAACAACGAACTGCAAAAAGAGCTGCTTTTTCTGTTGGCGGAAAATGAGGCGCGGCAGGAAAAAAGTGTTCCAACGGCGGAAGAACTTTTCGATAACAAACTCTTTTTTGTCGGCGATGAAAAACAGTCTATCTACCGTTTCCGGGGCGCCGATGTGTCGGTGTTCCGCAGGCTGCAGGAAGAACTGGCGGGCGGCGTCCTCCGCCTTAAAACCAATTACCGCTCCTCCCCGGCCCTTATCGGGGCCTTTAACGCCATTTTCGGCGGTTCTGAATTTGATCCGGCGGGTGTTAAACCCCTCGGCCTTTCCCCCCCGGTTTTTGTGCGCGAAACGGATCAGGCGGAAACTGTTCCTCCGTATGAGGCCCTGTACGCGCCGCTTGCCGCGGGGGCCGCTCATGCAGGAAGCCTGACCCTGTGCCTGCTCAATAAAAACGGAAGCGCGGCGGAAAATTTTGATGGGGAAGACGGGGAAATGCCTGAAGCGGAGGAGATGGATTCCGTGGAAAACGAAGCCCTGTTTACGGCGGAGCGGATACGGCGGCTTCTTGAGGAAAAGGACGATGACGGCAGGGCGCGGTATCAGCCGGATGATATAGCGATTCTGTTCCGCTCCCACAGCCCGCAGAGATTATTTGAAAAACACCTCAGGCTGCTCAACATTCCCTATGCCGCCGAGGGGATCACCGGCTTCTTTTCCGACGGGCCGGTAAACGACATAATGGCCGTTTTAAGGCTGGCGGCCTATCCCCTGGATTCCGAGGCTTACGCGATCTTCCTGCGTTCTCCTTTCGCGGGTCTGTCGCTTCAGGGTACGGCCGTCTGCATTGCCGCCTTCAACCGGACAAGGGCAAACGCCTTTCGGGAAAAGGACCGGGAGGCCGCGCCGTTTTCCGGTGAAGTCACGGAACAGCTTGCGGAAACGGATCGGGAAAGATTCCTCAACGGGCAGAAACTCTACCGGAATATCCGCGAGGCCGCGGCGGAAAAAACTATTGCCGAAACAGTTACGTATTTGTGGTACGACGAAGGTTACCGGTACGAAACCGAGTGGAACCCCCAAACGGCCGTTTACCGCGAACTGTACGACTACCTCTTTGCCTTGGCGGTGCGGGCCGATGAGGACGGAAAAAGTCTTGCCGCCTTTACCGACTACCTGCGGGATCTGCGGGATTCAGGCGGCCGTCTTGAAGACGTGGATATTCCCCTGGAACGTTCCGGCGCGGTCAGGCTTATGACCATCCACAAGAGCAAGGGCCTGGAATTTCCGGTAGTGTTTCTGGTTTGTTCCGGAAACAGGGGAAGGCAGGGCGCCGGTGACGCCGATGTATACGAGACCGAAGACGGGGGCATTTCCTGCAACCCGCCGCTTCCCCCGGAATGTTCCGGGATGGACAAAGTGCGGCGCAATTTCTTTTACGAGCGGGGCAAGGCCGAAGAAAAACGGAAAAAAACCGCGGAGCTGCGGCGGCTTCTCTACGTGGCGATGACCAGGGCGGAACGGGAACTTTTTATTACGGGAACACTGGCGCTTGGGGAAAATGGGGAATCCGGTACGGATAACGATCTGCCGCAGAAGCTGAAGGCCGTAATGGAGAAAAAATTATCCGCCCAGGCCAAAAACGATGAAAAAAACGGGACCGCGCGTATTCCGGGCGACTCAATAATCGACAACGATACTTTTCTGGGACTCTTGCTTCCCGCAATCGCGTCCGGAATTCCCGGCGAAACGGCGGCGTACCGGGAGCCGTTTTTTAAACTGGAATCCATCCCCGTTTATACGGACGAGTACATCAGGAACCGGGAACGCCGGGGCGCCGCCTATTTTAACGATCGGACGGGGCTTTCCCGCTTTCTCGCAGACATTGAGCCGCATTATGAGAAGGTTGCCGTCCTTGAGACGCCCTTTATCCCCAGCCCCTACCGGACGCCGGTCTCTTTCCGCGTTTACGCGGAAGAAGACGGCGATTCCGCCGCCGCAACAGCCGGATGCCGCTTTGACGGCGAAAATTCCGGGGAAAGCGCGGCGGACATTTTCGGTACGGTGGACGGCGTCCTTGCCCGGTTCGGTGCCTCAAACCGGGGGAAGGAAGGCGGTTTTTCCGCCGCGGACTTCGGGACCATTGCCCACGCCTGCGTAGAATCGCTCTTGAACGGAGAGACGCCGTCGATCCCGGCGAAACTTGCCGGCAATCTTGGCCCGGGCGAGGCGGAAACGCTTCTCACCGCAGGTAAAACCATAGCGGAACGCTTTGTCAATTCACCGCTGGGGAGGAAGGCCGCTTCCGCCGCACTGCGAAAAAGCGAATACAGTTTCAGGAGTCTCCTCAAAGACGCCGGCGGGGAAACGGTTTTTATAAACGGTACTATCGACCTGCTTTTTGAATATGAAGACACGGTACATGTAGTTGATTTCAAGACAGATAGTCGGGAAAACCCGGCGGAACATATCCCCCAAATGAGCTTTTACTGCCGGGCGGCTTCCGAACTCCGCCGGAAAAAATGCCGCCTCTGGCTCTATTACCTCCGTACCGGACGTGCGGTGGAGGTGACCGAAGCCGCCGCCGCGAAAGCATAAAAAAACACGCGAAAAGGACCATACACACGCCGTTATGTGCCTTTTTTGCCCAAATTTTTTGTCGCAGGCGCCATCCGTGGCGCCTGAAAATTTTGAAATTTTCGGGTAAAGCGCGAACACTTTACCGCAACATTTCAACATTGCTGCCGTTTTTGAATATCTGCAAAGCGTTGAGGTCGTCATACTATCGGTTCCGCCGTATGTGGACGGCATTCCTTCACATTTGATACCGTTTCTAAAACAGATGGAGCAGTATTGCATAAATAATTAAAATAGATGAAGGGGCTGTAAAAGAAGTGGAACAGCGCCTGTTTTTTAAGGGCGTTGGCGGACGGTTTTCTGTTTTTTAGATACTCTCTTGACTAAGGTTATTGGTGCCCCAACAGTTCGCCATATGTTGTAGGCGCTATTTTCATAGCGTTTTCAAGCAATCGGTAGAAGAGCAGTCCACGCTTAGCGGCATTTCTGCGGTTGAATCTGAAGGTGTATTCCTCAAGATA
>JAIROH010000204.1 GCA_031257595.1 Treponema sp.
ACCGATGCCTACAACATATTGGGATACGAAGAGGCGGATAAGGATAAGCGGCTTGAATATTTTACACAGGCTGTCGAAAGCTTTAAAAAACGGCACAACCAACAATATTTTGATGAAACCACTGGTTATTTCTGGGGGGAACTGGAAACCCGCCCCTTCATGCGCGCTCTTCAGGGTTACGGACAAAGCCTCTGGGATAATACCAGACCCAAAAAAGCGGTGGAAACACTTCATTATATGCTGACACTGAATCCTAATGATAATCAGGGGATCCGTTATATCCTTGTATCATGGCTTTTTATCGTTGACGATCTTAAAAGCGTCCGAAAACTGCTTAAAAAATATAAAGAAGGAACGGCCTGTATGCTGTTTTCTGCCCTTTTGTTAAACATTCTGGAAAAGAAGGACAACGAGATTTTACAAAAACACTACAACGCCGCCATAGAAGCCAATGAGTATATTGTCCCTTATCTGCTTAACAAGAAGAAAGCCCCCGTAATTGATGTCGACCATTACGCTCTTGGGAGTAAAGAGGAGGCGGTAATTTATATAGATGATGAATACGGCGCGGCCGCCTGGATATGCCACCCGGAGGCGCTCAAAGTTTTGGCGGGACTGGCTAAAGGGAAAAAATGAATGGATGATCGGAATCCTGTAAAACGGCTTGGCGGCATAATCGCCCGGTTTATCGCCTTTTCCGCGAAACGCCTCCCCGATGACGTAGTGGCAAGGCTTACGGAACTGCGGGCCGAAGAAGATTCCCCGATGGCAAAAACAATCTACGACGCCATGTTTACGGACCTGGAAATGGCCGCCTCGTTTTCCCGGCCCTGCTGCCAGGACACGGGGATACTCCAGTTTTTCGCCAGGGCCGGAACGGGCTTTCCCTTTATCGGCGAACTCGAGGCCTGCATAAGGGACGCCGCCGTTGCGGCGACGCGGGACGCGCCGCTTCGGCCCAACGCCGTGGAGTTTTTTGACGAAAAAAATTCCGGCGATAACACCGGGACGCGGATACCCTGGCTTGATTGGGAGATCGTTTCCGGGAGCGATCTCGATCTGTATCTTTACATGGCCGGGGGCGGATGCAGCCTGCCGGGTTTTGCCAAAACGCTTATGCCGCTGGAAGGTTACGAAGAAGCGGTAAAAGCCGTATTTGATCAGGTTGCCAGTTACGGGGTCAACGCCTGTCCCCCGCTTCTTGTGGGGATAGGCCTTGGCGGTTCGGTGGACACGGCGGCGAAACTTTCCAAAAAAGCCCTGCTCCGTTTTATCGGGACAAGGAACGGCAATGCCAAAGGGGCGGAGCTGGAAAAGCGGCTTGAGGCGGCCCTTGACAGTATCGGTCTTGGCCCCGGGGGCTTTTCGGGGAAACGTTCGGTAATGGCCGTTCATATCGAACAGGCGGCCCGGCATACGGCAACAATAGCCGTTGGTCTTTCCACGGGCTGCTGGGCGCACAGACGTTCCCTTATCCGCATTGACAAAAATCTCGACTGGCGTGTTCTTTCCCACAAAACGCAAATGGATCAATGCTAGTTTATCAATGCTAGTTATGGAGGTAGATATGAGTGATTTTGTTCTAACCGAAGAGATTTGCGAAGCGCTGGCCCGTGTCGCCAAAAAAAAATCCCGTTCCCTGGGGGTGGGGGTAACTTTTTCGGTAACCGATGAAAACGGCAATCTGCGCCTGCTCCAGCGTTTTGGGGACGCGATTCTTCCCAGCCTTGAGATTTCTCCGAAAAAAGCCTATACCGCCGCGGTACTGCGTCAGTCTACGGCCGAATTCGGAAAGATCGCCCAGGCAGGAGGCAGCGCCTTTGGCATTAATGTAACCGACAACAAACTGGTTATTTTTGGCGGGGGCTTTCCCCTGTTGGTAGAGGACAAAACCGTGGGCGGGATCGGGGTAAGCGGCGGCAGTGTGGCGGAAGATGAAGAGGTGGCCCACGCGGTTCTTGACGCCTTTGCCGAATTAACCCGGTAGCGGAGGCTGGGTATGCGGCTTTCAACCCCTCTGCGAAGCGCCGATCTTGAAGGGCTTTGTGTCGGGGATATAATTTACCTGAACGGGATCCTTGTCACCGCGCGGGACGACATTCACCACAGGCATCTCCGGCAGGGCGTTCCGCTGCCGGTGGATTTGGCGGGACTTGCCATTTTTCATGCCGGCCCCATCATGCAAAAAACTGCCGATGCCTGGCGGGTTATCTCGATCGGCCCCACGACAAGCATGAGGATGGAACAGCTTGAGGCTGAATTTATCGTGTCCACGGGGATTAAGCTGATTGTGGGAAAAGGCGGCATGGGGGCAAAAACCGCGGAGGCCTGCCGCGCCCACGGCGTCCTTCACGCGGTTTTCCCCGGCGGCTGTGCGGTACTTGCCGCGAACCAGGTTGAGGCCGTGGAACGGGTAGAGTGGCTTGATCTTGGTATGCCCGAAGCGTTATGGGTAATGCGGGTACGGGACTTTGGCCCTCTTATCGTTTCCATCGATGTCCGGGGGAACAACCTTTTTGAAAACAACAGGAAGGTTTTCGCCGAAAAAAAGAAAAAAGCCCTGGCCGAAATTTGTGGGGCCCGCGATGGAGTTCCGCCTTCCGCCACAGGCGGGATTCTGCATTATATGAAATGAGGTGATGCGCCGAGGCGTCAAGATCACCTTGTCCCTTGTCCGCCTCCCCGCTATACTGGTAGAGCCTCCCGCAAAACTCGGTTAGTTTTGCAGAGGCTCTTGCAGTTTTTCGGCCTGCGGCCTGCAAAACTGCTATTTTCAAAGGTTGCTCTTTCAAAACTGAAGTTTCGAAAGAGCCTCGGTGTGTAAATGAATCTTGAAGCCTTTATTCTCGGCTGCGGAGGGATGATGCCCCTGCCGCAGCGTCATCTGACATCCGTACTGCTGAGGCGCGAAGGGGAGCTTTTTTTGTTTGACGGGGGCGAGGGTACCCAGGTGAGCCTTCGCCGGCTGAACCTCCGCTGGAAAAAAATATCGGCGATTTTTGTAAGCCATACCCACGCGGATCACGTGACCGGTATTCCCGGTATTCTTATGCTTTCCTCGCAGGTGGACAGGGACGATCCGCTGTATATTTACGGGCCCCCGCGTATCGCCGAATACATCGAAACTTCGCGGCGCGTTCTTGATATGTACATAAATTACGAAATCGTCGTGAAGGAAATTACCGAGCCCGGCGTTGTGCACCAGGGGGAAGGTTTTCGTATCAGGGCTTTTTTCCTGCGCCATACCAAGCCCTGTCTGGGCTATACAATGGAAGAAGAAGGCAGGCCGGGGATCTTTCATCCTGAAAAGGCCGTGGAACTGGGCGTACCGAAGGGGCCGCTCTGGGCGCGGCTTCAGTCGGGCGAGAATGTCCTGACGCCGGACGGCAAAACGGTTCATCCGCGGGAAGTGCTGGGGCCGCCGCGTTCGGGCCGCAAATTCAGCTTTGTTACCGACAGCCTGGCTTTTCCCGAAATTGCCAAAGAAGTGGCGGGGTCGGATCTGTTTGTCTGCGAGGGGATGTTTGAAAATGACCTCGCGGAAAGCGCGGCGGAAAAAAAGCACATGACAAGCGCCCAGGCGGCCCGGATAGCCGCCGACGCCGGGGGAATACGAAAACTTGCCCTGATCCATTACAGCCCCCGGTACAACGAGTACAACCTCAAAGGCCTTTTGGCCGAGGCAAAGGCGGTTTTTCCCGAGACGGTTCTTAGCAGGGACAGGATGGTTTTTCCGATTGATTTTATCGATTAAAGAGGCGGCTATGATAGAAGTTCAAAACATAACGAAGCGTTATGGAAATGTTGATGCGGTAAAAGACGTGTCGTTTACCGTGGGAACGGATCAGGTACTGGGTTTCCTTGGCCCGAACGGCGCCGGAAAGACAACGGTGATGAAGATCCTCACCGGCTTTCACTTTCCGACAAGCGGCCGGGCCGCGGTGGAAGGCTTTTCCGTGGAAGACGATCCGGTGGAAGTCAAACGGCGTACCGGCTACCTTCCCGAAAGCGTTCCCCTGTACGGCGACATGACCGTGGAAGAGTACCTTTCGTTTATGGCCGCGGCCCGGCTTATCCCCCCGGAAAGGCAAAAGAACGCCGTCGAGGAAAGCGTCGCGGCCTGCGGTCTTGTTTCGATGAGAAAGCGGCTTATCGACACCCTTTCCAAAGGCTACAGACAGCGGGTGGGGCTGGCCCAGGCCATTATCCACGATCCGCCCGTGCTGATCCTCGACGAGCCGACATCGGGGCTGGATCCGAATCAGATCATCGAAATACGCTCGCTTATCAAAAACCTGGGAAAACGAAAGACGGTTATTCTTTCCACCCACATACTTCAGGAAGTGGAAGCGATTTGTTCCCAGGTTTTGATACTGAACGAAGGCCGCATCGCCGCCCAGGGAAAACCGGAAGAAATAGGCGGCAAGCTGAAAGGCGGCGACACCTGGGATCTGGTTCTGAAATGTCCGGATACCCTCGGAAGCGCCGGGCTTGAAGAAAAAGCGGCCCGCCTTGTTCCCGGCCTTGTTCCTGAAATACGGGAACGGGACGGCCTTTTCCGGATGAGTTTTTTCCTGCCGCCGGAACGGAACGGCGAAGACGGGGAGCGTATCTTTGACTGGGCCGTGGCTGAGGGCTTAAAGATACTTTCGATGAACCGGCGCAAGTTCAGCCTGGAAGATATTTTTGTCCGGTTGACTGAAAGTCAACGGTTGACCGAAAGCCCACGGCCGGACGGGACCCGCGCCGAAGACCCGGCCGCGAAGGGAGATGCGACATGAAAGAACGCAGGGCCTTAATTCTCGCGAAGAAGGAACTTTATTCGTTTTCCTACACGCCGGCTTTTTACGGCGTCGCGCTTTTCTTTACGCTGTTTTGTTCGATCTGGCTTTTCTATGTTCAGCGTTTCTTTACGATGAACCAGGCGACCCTCCGGCCTTTTTTCGCGGCCTTTCCCGTGGCCTTTATCCTGGTTGTCCCGATGATTACGATGAAAAGCTGGGCCGAAGAACGCAAGCTCGGCAGCATGGAACTGCTGCTTACCCTGCCGTTTTCCGAATGGGACCTCGTGCTGGGAAAATTTATCGCGGCGATGGCGGAAATCGCCGTTTTGCTTGTCCTGACCCTGCCCGTGCCGTTAAGCGTTATTGGCCTGGGCCGCTTTGACGCGGGGGCCATAGCCGGGGAATACTTCGGCGCGCTGCTTTTGGGTTCTTCGGCTTCCGCGCTGGGACTTTTGCTTTCGTCGCTTTCAAAAAACCAGGCGGGGGCCTTTCTGGGCAGCGCCGCGGTTCTTGTCGTTACGATGCTGATAAACAATATAAGCGCCGGGATGAATCTTCCCCAGGTAATGACCGGGGTGATTAACTTTCTTTCCCTGTCGTTTCATTTTGAAAGCTTTTCCAGGGGAATCATCGACACAAGGGATCTTGGGTTCTTTATCGTCAGTACCGTTTTGTTTCTTTTTCTCAATACCCGTGTGATTCTTTTCAGGAAGTGGAGGTAGGAATGACAAAGAAACAGCAAAGCATCGTTACCGTTTTGAGCGTTGTTATTATGACACTTCTCCTTCTTGTTTCGGGAAGGATATGGACCAGGATTGACGTAAGCTCGCGCAAGGCTTTTACGCTGGCCCCGGTTTCCCGGAATCTGTATAACGAAATCGCCGAACTGGTGCGGA
>JAIROH010000211.1 GCA_031257595.1 Treponema sp.
GTGCAGGGTGTAACCATTAACATTATAAAACCTATTTGTAAATCAATTTGTTTGGAAAGAAATATTTTTGATAAGGCAAATGCAAATAAAGGTGTAAAAATAAAATTAATCAGTAATGCGGAAACGGAAAAACGCAAATCAGAAAATGATTTTGATATTTCCTTTATATTTACACTCAGGAAAACAAAAAAGAGCATAGACATTAAAAAAAATTCAATATATTTACCTGCGTTTTGTTCCATAAAGGGGATAAATTTTCCAATAATTATCCCGGCAAAGGCCGAGAGAATAATAAAAAACGGCTGAAATTTTGACAAAAAACTCATGTGACAGCTATAATATATTTATAAAATATTTTCAATCCCGCTTAAAACACCGGCAGGTTTTCCGTGTTGGCGGCGTACTTGCTCCCGGCAAGCTGGTGGGGGCCGTTGCCGTTAAAGACGGAACGGCGGGTAAAATTGCCGGTTGTGTCGAGCCTTGTTTCTGAGAGCGCAAGCCCGTCTCCGGCACCGGCGCTGCCGCCCCGGAACTGTACCGGGAGATCGGGCGCGGCGCGGGAGAGGCGGCGGAGCTGCGCCGCCGTATTGTACGAACCGCCGGTTAGGACGCCGCCGAACCAGCCGGCGGCAAGGGACACGGGACCGGGCAGGGAAAGGGTACCGGCGGCGGCGTGGGTCATGTCGCGGATGCTGCTGTGCAGTACAAGGCCGGCGGGCCTTCCGCCTTCTTCGGCAAGATCGGCGGCGAGTTTCGCGGCGGCGGCCCCGCCCAAAGAAAAGCCGTACAAAATGACGCCGTCCGGCTTTGCTTCAAGGCTGGTGACGGCATAGCGGTATATGGCCCATGCGTCCGCATAGATCGCCGCTTCCGTGATGCTTGCGCCGGTGAGCCTGTTCCCGCTTCCGCCGAATCCCCGGTAATCCACGCCAAGTACGGGGATACCTTGAGGTTGTACCCCTTCGCGATCGGCCCCGCCATGGCCGCGTTTGAGCCGTGTGAGCCGGAAAAGAAAATTACCAGCCTGCCCGTACTATCCGGTACGGCGGGTCGGTAGAGGTAGCCGGTAAGGGTATCCGGGCCCTGTACGATACTGGCCTCCCCGATTACGGAAGCGCTGAAGTCTATCGATCCGGCGCCGGCGCGCGGATCAAAACCGTCGTGGCGGTCGTCTTCGCCGCCTATGGCCATTTCGTTGAATGTCCTGCTGATAACATGGGTACGGACACCTTTTGACATGATTCCTCCGGTAACAACGGTAACAAGAATGATTGCCGCGCAAGGGATGAAAAGCTTTGCTTTCATATAAAGTACTCAGGCGGCTTGGTGCCGGTAAAACGGGAAAGAAAGGCTTTAGTCCTTTCGTGGCGGGGACTGCCGAACACCTGTTTCGGATCGCCTTCTTCCACGATTTCGCCGTTGTCCATGAAAATGATCTTGCCGGCTGCTTCCCAGGCAAATTCCATTTCGTGGGTGACGATGATCATCGTGACGCCGCTTTTTGCGACGGCCCGTATGAGGTCGAGTATTTCTTTGACCTTTTCGGGATCGAGCGCCGAGGTCGGTTCGTCGAACAGGATCACATCGGGATTCACCGCCAGCGCCCTGGCAATACCGGCGCGCTGCTGCTGGCCCCCGGAAAGCTGGTAGGGACGGGCGTCCAGCTTGTCGCTCAACCCGACCTGTTCCAGAACCTTTTCCGCCCGCGCCAGGGCCTCCTCCTTTGGGACCCCGCGGGCGGTGAGGAGCCCCTCCGTGACATTTTCCATAACCGTTTTGTTCAGGAAGAGATCGTAGTTCTGAAACACCATCGCCGTTTTGCGGCGCATGGACAGTATCTGCCTCCGGGAAATGTTCCGCATATCCACCGCCGCCTCCCCTATGCGCAGTGTCCCGGCATCGGCTTTTTCCAGAAAGTTAAGGCAGCGCAGCAGTGTTGTCTTGCCTGAGCCGGAAGGCCCCAAAAGCGCGGCTACCTCGCCGTTCTTTACGGTCAGGTCAATGCCCTTTAGTACCCGCAGCGGGCCGAATGATTTTTCCAGGCCCCGCACTTCTATTAAAACTTTGTTATCCATGTACATTCCTGGTTTTCCGCGCGAAGTATTTTTCCAGCGCGAAAAACATTTTTTCGATAAGGATACATATCGCCCAGTAGATCAGGGCGGCGGCGATGTACGCCTCCAGAAAACGGTAGCTGCTGTTGGCGCTGATAACGGCGGCGTTCATCACGTCGATGACGGAAACCATGGACGCGAGGGCGGCGGCCTTGGTAAGGGCGATGAAGATATTTCCCATCATGGGAAGCGCGGCGGGAAGCGCCTGCGGCAGTACGATGCGCAGCAAGGTCTGGCGCAGATTCAGGCCGGCAGCGTAGGCCGCGTCAAACTGCCCCTTCCTCACCGAGGCAAGCCCGCCCCGGAACGCTTCGGACAGGCCCACGACCGAGTATACGGAAAGCGCGGCTATCGCTATCAGGGCCTTGTTCAGGTTCCTGAAGGCCGCCTCTATGCCGAAGAAACGCATGACCGGTTCGTAAAAAAACGCGGTCCACACGTAAAACACCAGCAGGATCAGCACGACAGGTATCCCTTTGACAATTGTGACACCCCAGCGGAACAAGAAGCCAAGCGCCGGAACGCGGAAAAACCGGGCCAGGGCGATAAAAAGGCCGATCACGCATCCTGTGAACATAGGCGCGGCGGACAGAAGCAGTGTTACCGGAATCTTTGCGGCTCCGGCGGCGAAAGCGGTCAGCAGAAACGAAAAACTGAAATTCATGATACCGCCGCCTGATGAGCAGCGCGTTTTTCGATGAAACCGAAAAGTTTTTCCAGCGCCAGGCTTAACGCGACAAACACACACGCAGCGACAACGTAGCCTTCCAGGATGCGGCTCGTCAGCGCTCCCAGGGCGCGTACCCTGCCGATAACGTCAAGTATGCCGAGGGTAAAGGCAAGGGAGGTATCCTGCAGCAGGCCCGTCATCATCGCGCCGAAAGCGGGGATGGCGATGACCACGCTCTGCGGCAGAACCAGGCGGCGGTACGTTTGCGCCCTGGTCAGGCCGAAAGCCGCCGCCGCGTCCCACTGCGATTTCGGCAC
>JAIROH010000222.1 GCA_031257595.1 Treponema sp.
TCGTCGGATTCCCGGCGCAGTTCTTCAAGAAGTTCCGTTTCAAGATTGGACGAAAAGGGACGCTCGCCGGCGGGAAACCCGGCGAAAAGCCCCGCCGAATCGGGGTTAAGGGCAAGGCTTTCAAGCGTCGAGACAAGCGGAAAGTGGCCGGAAAAACCGAAGCGGTACACGGTGTACGACGACGCGCCCACGCCGGGGCATTTTTCAAACGCCCTGAAATCCGAACGGACGGGAGCCGGAGGACAAAAAAATTCAAAGAAACTTTTGCCCCAGTCTTCGCGGAGCCTTTTGTCGAGAAGAACCAGCGCGCCGCTGAATTTTTCCTCCGCTTCTTTTTCGGCAAGACTTTTCCCGGCCTTTCGGGGCAGAAGGGCTTTGATAAACGGCAAAAGTTTCGCTTTTTCTTCGCTGTTTTCCAGGTTCCGCTTTTCTTCAATAAAAAAGAGGAACAGGGCAAAATCCAGGAGCATACAGACAGCCGGATCAATTTTTCCCGCCGTTTCCTGCCTTTCGATTACCGAAGGAAGCCTGTCGAACAGAAAACCCAATGCCTGGCCCCCGATCCCGTAGATTACCGCGAAGTCAACAAGAAAACGGAAGAGGAGATTTCCCAGAGCGGGACAGGACGCGTCGTATTCGTGAAAAAGTTCCCGCAGGGCAAGGAAACCGTTCATCGGTCCTTCGTGTCCCATCGAAAGAATAAGCTCCCGCGCGTAAACTTCTATGTAGTATTCAAGGCTGGCGTTCCGCCGGAATTCCGCGTCCTGACCCGGAGCGGCCGGTTCCGGCAGGATATAGTTTCCCCGGCGGCACCGATCCCTCCAGTAAAAGAAAAAATCAAGCTGTTTTTTATCGAGCCGTTCAAACGCCGCCTCTCCCGATTCCGGCGGCGCGGCAAAGGCCGGCTCTTTTTCGGGGAGATTTTCCGGCGAATTTTGTTCCGGCCGTTCCCTGTAGTACAAAGCCTGCTCGTCCCGGAAGTCCGGAACCCTGATTCCGGCAAACCTCGAATGTACCGCGAAGACCGCGCCGCCGGCCGCCTCCACGCGGCCCGCCTCCCATTGGGGAAGCAGGCCGAGGGCGGCGGCTTCTTCCCGGCTCAGGGGACCGGCGGAAATACGGGCTGTTTTGCACACCCGGCCGGGGCTAAACCGGGAGTTTCCGGCTTTGCCGGGGGCGGACTTTAACGGCAGGGGAGGGGGCTTTCCGCCGGGAGACGGGGGAACGAGGTTTCGGAACAGACGGTCTTCCGTTTCGCCGCCCGGTTTGAGAAAACCCGTCTGTTTAAGGAGGCTGCCCTTGAAGCCCCCTGAATCTTTACCGGCGATCACTATTCCCAGCCTGAGCCGCGCATCGATTTCCCCAAGCCGGACAAAGGCGGCCGGATCGGCGCGTTCGGTTTCAACGGCAAGAAGAATGTCGCAGCGGGCCTTGAGGGCTTTGGCATTCGGCGGCAGGGTTTCGTATAACACGATGCCCGTTCCGGTTATGCCGGCCGCAAGAATGTTTTCCCCGCCTTCGGCGTTGTCGAGCGGAATTTTTCCGGTTTCGGCGGGGGCAAACGGCAAAGCTTCGGGCAGCAGGGGCAGAAGGCTCTTTTCAAAAAAGGCCTTTTCCATAACGGCAAGTATCTTTCCGCCCGTTCCAAAATTTTCTTTATGGAGAAAACGGAGGCAGCCGGCAAGAAGGCCGCCGGGGTTTCCCCCCGCCGTTTCGCCGGGTATGACGCTTCCCCCGGAAAAGCCCCATGCCCGCAGGAATTCCAGATGAAAGTGAAACAGTGAGGAAAGATCGCCCCCGGCGCACCACAGGTCTTTTTCAAATTCAAGACCTGAAAAAAAATCCCGGGCGGAACAGGCGGGGAAAGAGGACGCTTCAAAAAAATGTTCCGGCTTTAACGGCAACGGCTTGATCGGTTCTCCGCCTGCATAACGGCCCAGCGGGCCGATCCCCAGCGCCGCGAGTTCTTCCCTGCCGAAGACGTTCCCGTCAGGCAGTTCCGCCCCGCCGGCAAAGTCCGGCCCGGCGCCCGGCGTTCCGGCCTTTCCCGTTCTTTTCAGCGCCTGTGACACCGCCAGGGCCGAGTAACGGTTTTTCCCGTCCCGGATAACCGGAAGCCCCCAGGCGGAACCCACGCCTTTTTCCATAACGGAAACGCAGTGAAGGATAAGTGAAGGCACGCCCCGGTTTGGGTTTCCCATTGCCAATGTGAAATTCCTCTTTCTTTACTCCCCGCGCTTTACTTCGCCTGCCGGCGGTCATCCTCCCAAAAGCATTTCGTCGTTACTGAGTTCTTTCTTCTTGATGTCTTTAAAACGCTGAATAATGTCGGTCGTGCTGAGCCTGGCTTTTTCGTCCGCCCCGATGTCGAGGATGATCTCCCCGCCGTCCATCATAAGGAGGCGGTTACCGGTTTCAAGGGCGTCCTTCATGTTGTGGGTAATCATCATTACCGTAAGCTTGTATTCACGCGCGAAACGCAGCGTAAGACGCATAACAAGTTCCGCGTTACGGGGATCCAGGGCGGCGGTATGCTCGTCAAGGAGAAGAAGACTCGGCCGGCTCATCACCGTCATAAGCAGGGTAAGGGCCTGCCTTTGGCCGCCTGAAAAAAGTTCCACGTTGTCGCCAAGCCTGTTTTCAAGCCCCATCCCCAGGGCGGAAAGTTCCGAGCGAAAACACTCCCGCGTTTCCCGGTTAAGGCTTATTTTAAGGCCCCGGTAGCCCTTGCGGCAGCTTATCATCATGTTATCTTCAAGGCTCATCCTGCCCGCGGTTCCCAAAAGCGGATTCTGGAAAATCCGGCCTATGTAACGCGCCCGCAGGTATTCAGGCTCCCGGGTTATGTCCCTTTCCACGCCGTTTCCGGTTATAAATATCCGCCCGGAATGAAGGGGATAGGTTCCGGCGATGGCGTTGTAAAGGCTCGTCTTGCCCGCGCCGTTGGATCCGATGATCGTGATAAACTCGCCGCTTTTCACCGTAAGGGTAATGTTTTTGAGCGCTTCGTTTTCATCCGCGGAACCAAGGGCGAAGATCAGCGACAGGTTTTCAAGCCGTATCACAGGCCGCCTCCTTTTCCGTCTGCGCTTCCGTTTTCGGCTCCGTTTCCGCCGTCGGTTCTTCCGTTGATTTCCGGAGAGCCGGTCTTCCTGCGCCGCTTACGGGCGAAAAGCTGGTTTTTGGAAAGCACGATACAGAAGACGATCAAAAGCCCCGTTATCAGCTTAAAATCGTTGGGAGTCATGCGGATATGGTAGCCGTAGTCCCGGGCAAGGTACATCAACGCCCGGTAAATGACCGAGCCCACAAGCACCCGCAGTGTCTGCAGGCCGATACGGTTTGAGCGGATGATAAGCTCCCCCAGCATAAGGGAAGCAAGTCCCGATACAATGATCCCCGTACCAAGACTGACGTCGGCAAAGCCCTGAAACATCGACGTAAGGGCCCCGGACACGGCTACCATGCCGTTGGAAAGGCATATCCCGCTTATTTTTATCACGTCCGGGTTCATCCCCTGGGAAATGACAAGCTGGGGATTTGCCCCCAGGGCGCCCATCGTAAGGCCGTAATCGGTATGAAAGAAGATGTCCAAAAGAAACTTTACAATCAGGGCCACGACAATACAGTACAAAGCGACGCCCCAAAGTCCGCCGATGGAAGACTCAAAAAAAGAACCGATCCGGTTAAACAGGGTGTCTACCCTGAGCAGCGAAAGATTCGCCCTGTTCGACATGATCCGCAGATTTATCGAATACAGCATGGTCATCGTAAGGATACCCGAAAGAAGATCCGGAACCTTGAGCCTGGTGTGGATAAAGGCCGTTACGGATCCCGCGGCGGCCCCGCCCATAAAGGCAATGACAAGACAGACCGGCGCCGGAAAGCCCTTCAATAAAAATACCACCATCAGGGCCGAACCCAGGGGGAACGATCCGTCCACGGTCATGTCGGCAAAGTTCAGTACCCTGAATGTGGTAAAAACCCCCAGAACCATAATGCCGTAGATAAAACCTTCTATGAGGATGCTTTCAGTCATACCGTGTTATTCTATCCGTACCGTTTTTTAGCGGCTACTTCTGGGTTAACTTTCCGTTTTCAAAGATCATGTTCGCCTGGTCCAGGTAGCGCTGGGGGATCGTGATCCCGCAGTTTCTGGCGGCGTCAAGATCAAAGAGCAGATCCGATTCGGAAGGATCGGTAAGGAACTTTACCGGGATATCCGCGGGTTTTTTGCCTTCCAGGATGTCGGCGACAATGTTGCCTGTGGCAAGGCCCGCTTTGTAGTAGTTAAAACCGCTGGCGATTACGGCGCCGCCTGTCATAACGCCCGTTACGTCTCCCGAAAAGATCGGTTTTTTCGCCGCCTCGAGAACCTGAATCAACGCGGGCAGGGCGGAATACACGGTATTGTCCGTGGTCAGGTAGACGCCGTCCACCCGGTTTACAATAGCCTGGGCGGCCTGGCGGAGTTCCGCCGACGTGTTGATCGCCTGGCTGACCAGGTTAAGGCCGTGTTTTTTGCAGCCTTCTTCCACCAGCGCCAGGGCGGAAATCGAATTAGCCTCGGAACTGGTGTAAATGTAACCGAGGGTCTTGATGCCGGCGATTTCCTTGAAAAGCCCGATATGATCCACGGTGGGGATGGCGTCCGAAAGGCCGGTAACGTTTCCTTCGCCGCGGCTCAGCGTGGAGACCAGCCGCGCTTCCACGGGGTCGGTTACCGCGCTAAAGACTATGGGGATGTCCTTTATGGCGTTGGCCAGGGCTACCGCCGTCGGCGTGGCTATGCCTACGGCAACGTTTACCCTGTCGTTCTTGAACTTTGCCGCTATCTGGGCCGCGGTATTGACATCGCCGTTGGCGTTTTGAAGGTCAAAACTCGCGTCGATCCCCCGTTGTTTCAGGGCGTCGATAACCCCCTGTTCACACGCGTCAAGGGCCTCGTGCTGGACGATTTTGGCAATGCCGATTTTGACTTGTCCGCTTCCCGAAGACGATCCCTGGTTTTGGGGTCCCGCGAAAAGCGCCGCCCCGATTAAAAGGCAGATTAACGCCAGTCCTGTTTTTTTCATGTGTTCCTCCTTATTATTGAGTACATTGGTATAGTGCCGGCTTTTCTATCCGGCGTTTCTTTTTGTAGAAACAATAAAACTATACCGGTTTTTACGCTTTTTTGTCAATGATGGTATCGTGGCTATTGGTTCTTTTCAAGTCCCGGATGATCATCTGGGGAGTTTCATTCCCGTTAAACCAGTTGCGGTTCAGGTTATACACAATATCCACCGTGTCGCCCGAATCAAAATCAGCCGGAATCTTATCCGAAGCGTTCCAGTAGACCCCGACCCAGCGCAGATCCCGCGGCGGATATTTTCCCGTATCAAGCGTGAGTTTTACGTGCTTTAACCCGTCTTTTCCCATAAGCTGAATATCGCTTATGGTAAGCCCCCTGGAAAGAAACAGTAGGGATCTGTTTTGTTCGCCCGTGGGTTCAAAACGATCCGTGAGTTTTAGGACATAAAGATCTTTTTTGTCTCCTTTCTTTGGTCCTTCCTCAAATTTTGAAAGATAGGGAAGAGGTATCTCCGCGTCAATTTCCAGGGTTTCGCCGCCTTCCGGCTTGAGTTCCATATTGCCGCATATCACGCGCAGCCGTTCAAGAAAAGCGTCCCAGTTTTCCCGATCCATGCTGAACCCCGCGGCGAAATCGTGGCCTCCGTGGCGGATAAACAAATCGGCGCATTGGCCCAGAAGAAAACCCAGATCATAATCCCGAACGGATCTAAAGGAACCCTTGGCGGTATCGTCGGCAAAAGAAACAACCAGCGACGGAACGTTAAAACGCGACGCGAGACGGCTCGCGATAAGCCCGGTAAGTCCGGGCAGTATGTTTTCCCCGGCAAAAACCGCCATCCTGCCCGAATACACGTCAAGGCTTTTGGCCACTTCGGGTTCGGCGCGGAAACATATATCTTCCACAAGGCGCTTGCGCTGATCGTTCATCGCCGCGACTTCCGCGGCAAGATCCACGCCTGACTTTTCGCCGAGCAGCAGGGACACGGCCTTTTCCGGCTCGCCCATGCGGCCGGCGGAATTGATCGCCGGCGTAAGATACCAGGAAACGTCTTCGGCGCTCATGTGGCGTACGTCAAGGTTAAGTTTGGCAAGCAGATCCGAAAGGCCGGACCTGGCCCTGTTCCGCAGGGAGTCAAGGCCGGCGCGGACGATGATCCTGTTTTCATCCCGCATCGGCATAATATCGGCGATGGTTCCCAGCGCGGCAAGCTGAAGGTCAAAGCCGTCTTCTTCGCCGCCAAACGATTCCTTTTTTTGTACAAAGCTCACAA
Source organism: Treponema sp. (assembly GCA_031257595.1). Taxonomy (GTDB): domain Bacteria; phylum Spirochaetota; class Spirochaetia; order Treponematales; family Breznakiellaceae; genus JAIROH01. The sequence continues at coordinate 6,348 of JAIROH010000222.1, forward strand.
AAAGGTTAACCAGCACCTCAAGTTCGCTCCGAACGCCCCCGCCGTACCTGCCAATCCGGGAAAATTCTTTCAGCCTGACAAGGCTTTTGCCCGCCGCGGCGGGAATGACCTTGCCGACCTCCGGGGCAATGTCGATCATCCGCATATCGATACTGTTCCCGAAAATCCGGGAAAGCATTTTTTGCTGAAGCGGAACGTCCCAGGAGAGTATCTGCTGGCCGGACAAAAACGAAGGGAGCCTGGTGTCGGAAATGCCGACCATGCCCGGCACGACGGTTTCGGTAAGGGTGTCGATGACGGCAAGGTTTTTCATTTTGGCGATTTCGATGATAAACGCGTCGTTTGAAGGCCGCAGGTTAAGCAGGCAGATCGCCTGGCCGTACACTTCGCTTGCCAGGGCAAAACGCAGCGCGGAAACAAGCTTGTAGGCCACCGCGCAGCCGGAAAGGTACTTAAACGGATAACGGCCCGGCAGTTTGGGGTTTACCAGGGCGTTGGCGTCGGGAAGGATCTCCGGAGGATTGTGATGATCGGTTACTACCACTCCTACGCCAAGTTCCGCGGCCCGGGCAATTTCTTCCCTGTTGGAGATGCCGCAGTCAACGGTAATTACAAGGGTCCCGTAATCCGCGGCAAATTCCTCTATTGCCCGCGTCGAAAGGCCGTAGGGTTCGTCTTTCAGGGGAAGGCGCCAGCTCACGTCAATTCCGGCGTTTCGCAGAAAATGTGTCAACAGGGCGGTTCCGGTAATGCCGTCCGTATCGCGGTCGCCGAATACAAGGACCTTCTCCCCTTCTTCTTTTGCCGCGAGGATCCGTTCTACGGCGTCTTCCATGCCCGGAAGATCAAAGGGATTGCGAAGATGGCGAAGATCCGTTTCGAGAAAATAACGTACTTCGTCGCCCGAGGTGATGCCCCGGCGCAACAGTATCGACGCCGTCAAAAGATCGCAGCCGTATTTTTCCGAAAAACCCTTGACTGAATCCGCCGCAAGTTCCGCTTTATGCCAGTCCATTACGCGTTTTCATCTCCGGCGTCAGTTTCCGGTTGAAATGATCGATCCGGCAGCGGTGATAAAATCTCTTTCAGGACAAGGGTTCTTGCCGCGGGGGGCGCGCTTCCGTATTCCACCGCTTCTTCCAGCCGGGGCAGGGCCGCGGCAAGGCCGTCTTCGGAAGCGGCCCAGATCGTCATAAGGGGGTCGCCGTCCCGTACCCGGTCGCCGCTCTTGTGGTGAAACTGTATGCCCGCCGTGGGGCTTACCGTATCCTCGGTACGGCCGCGGCCGACCCCAAGGGATACCGACGCATAACCGACCTTAAACGCGTCTATTTTTGTGATGTACGTTTCCCCGGAACCGCCCGGACGGGCGCGCAGTTCCGCCGTAACCGGTGAACGCCAGCGGCCCCGCAGTTCAAGAAGCTTTTCCGGGTTCCCGCCCTGGCTTGCGACATTGGCGAGAAAAAGTTCCCTGGGCTTTCCCGAGGCAAGGCACCGCTCGCAGAGCTTTCTGCCGGCCGCGGGGGTTTCGGCCTTGCCGCCCAGTACGGTCATGCGGGCGGCAAGTTCAAGGGTCACCTCCATAAGGTCGGCCGGCCCCCTGCCTTCAAGGCAGTCAAGGCTTTCTTCCACTTCAAGAAAGTTCCCCACCATGTTTCCAAGCGGCTCGTCCATGTTGGTAAGGAGGGCGATGATTTTTTTACCCATTGCCGTTCCCGTGTCCACCAAAGACCGGGCAAGCTTTTCCGCTTCCGAAGCTTCTTTCATAAAAGCCCCCGATCCGTATTTTACGTCGAAGACCAGGGCGCCGGCCCCTTCGGCCGCCTTTTTCGAAAGGATGCTGGCGGTGATAAGGGGGATGGATTCCACTGTGGCCGTTACATCCCGCAAGGCGTAGAGCAGCTTGTCCGCGGGGACAATGTCTTTTGTCTGGCCCGTCATCGCGAAACCGTCTTTTGCCAAAAACGCGCGGAATTCTTCCGCGGAGAGGTTTGTTCTGTACCCTGGTATCGCCTCAAGTTTGTCGAGGGTTCCCCCTGTATGGCCGAGGGCGCGGCCCGACATCATCGGATCGCGGATTCCCAGGGCCGCCGCCAGCGGAGCGAGGATAAGGCTTGTTTTGTCGCCTACGCCGCCCGTAGAATGTTTGTCCACAAGGGGGCCGGGGATGCCGGAAAGATCCATTATCGATCCGGACCCAAGCATGACATCGGTAAGGGCCGCCGTCTCTTCGGGCGTCATCCCCCTGAAAAAGACCGCCATGGCCCAGGCGGAAACCTGGTATTCGGGGATGGTCCCGGCGACATATCCGTCAATCAGAAATTTAATTTCTTCCCGGGAAAGTTTTTTCCCGTCGCGTTTACCGGCGATAATATCAACCGCTCTCATAATCACTCCTGGTATTTTGCAGCGTCCAAAACTTTAAAACAGAGATTTTACGCACCGGGCAGGCCGAGCAAAGCCCGGACAAGGGCCTCGGCTTCGGCAAGTGACGGGGCGTCAAGGCTTGTGCGGAATACGCAGGCGGGCGGGCGGCCTTCAACGGCGCGCAGCCACCGCCTTGCGCCCGGTCCCAGCATAAGACCTGTATATCCGCCCTGCCCCAAAGCCCGACGAATACAGTTGTCGCACAAAAGCCCCTCTTCCCGGATAAACCATAGTACCTCATCGCCGCGCGGTTCACAAGCGCAGGACGAACAGCGTTCCAGAGACGGCTTTTGTCCCAAAAGGCCGGCCCAGTTCCACATAAAGGAGACGAGGAGGCGCGGACAGCACGCTTCGTCGGCGCTTTCAAGCGCGTCAAGACTTTCCCGGACAAGTTCCGACGCCTGGGCAAAGGCGCCGCCCCCGCCGCGGCTTTCGAGGACAAGTCCCGCGATGGCGGAGGCGGTCCCGGCGCGTTCGTAAAGTTCGCGCAGGCCGGGACGCCAGGAAACCACATCGAAGTCGTTTACCCTGCGTGTGTCTTTGACCGGATCGCGGTAGATCCACAACGTTCCCGAATGAAACGGCGCCACATGGGAACGAAGATGGCTTTTCGGACCGCCGAAAACCGTTGCCCTGATAATCCCTTCTTCGGAGCTGAGGAACTCCGCCTCCCGGTGTTCGCCTGAAGGCCGTACCCTTAACACCAGCGCCTGGTAGGAGGCGGTACGGGTCATGAAGCCTTAATTCCCTTCTTTTACAATTTCGATCCTGATCCCATCGTTTTGATCCGGCTCGTCTTTCGGCGGTACCGTTACCCGGAGTATGCCGTTTTTGAAAACCGCCTTTACATTTTCCTGGGCGTACTTGTCCAGCGGCACATAGTATTTTTGCTTTTCGATATCTTTAAATTTAAGCCGCCGTTTGAAGTAACGCAGGCTTTCCTGCCCGGCTTCGTCGTAATCCGCCTTTCCCCGATCGTACCCGGTTTCGCCGCCGTATCCGCGTGGGTCGGGTACGTCTGATTCACCACGGCCGTCCGGTTCGTCAACAGCCGCGCCGATTTTGGCGGAAAAAACCATGTAGTCGCCCTGGAACGCAAGGCTGATGTTTTTTTCTTCAAAACCCGCAAGGGCGAATTCAAAGGTCATGCTTCGGTCGGCGCTCATATAGATGTTCATCGGCGGATAGGAATAATTGGGGTAATAATCGGTGTTTTCATCAAAACAATGTTTGACAAAAGGATCGCGCCTGAAACTGCGCTGGAACTCTTCCCTGAAACCCTGGGCGGCGTCGAAGATGTCGTCGAAAATTTCCCCAAGATCAAGGTAGCTTCGTGAATTTTTC
>JAIROH010000257.1 GCA_031257595.1 Treponema sp.
GCCGATCTTCCCCGGCATTTCAAGGGAACCCACATGAGCCGCTTTGTGGAAATCTTTCACCGCCACAGGAAGGATCTGTCGATGCCCCGGTTCCTTGAAATGCTTGAAGAGATCATCGCCGACCTGGACGCCGAATCCGCCTATGGAACCCTTGATTTCCCCTATTTTCTTGAAAAAAAGGCCCCGGTTTCCCGGCTTCCGGGGATTATGTCCTACAACTGCCGTTACCAGGGCCGGGTGAACCGGGCCGCCGATCCGCGGAGGCATTTTACAGTATCGGTTTCCGTACCGGTTGCGACGGTTTGCCCCTGTTCCAGGGCGATTTCCGAACGCGGCGCCCACAATCAACGGGGAATCGTAACGGTGGAACTTGAACTGGGGCCCTTTTTTTGGATAGAAGACATTATAGCCATCGTGGAAAAATCCGCCTCAAGTCCGGTGTATTCGATACTTAAACGGGAAGATGAAAAACATATAACCGAAACCGCCTACGATAACCCCAAGTTTGTTGAAGATATTGTCAGGGACGTGTATATTGAAATAAAAGCCCTGGAACAGTTCAGGCGTTTTTCGGTGGAGGCTGAAAATTTTGAAAGTATCCACAACCACAGCGCTTATGCCAGGGCCGACTATGACGCATCGCGGCAGTGAATTTCCCCATTTGAAGGGCGGGGCGTAGACCCGTTGTGACAACGGAAAACAGGAGCGGATATGAACGACATCGTACCGGTTAACGAAGTGGCCAAGCGCGGAGTGGTTGCCGTAGGCGGAATCGCCGGCGGCATTGTTCTTTTTATATTGGGATCCCTGCCTTCGATCGCGGGAATTATCGCCGGCGCCGTTATAGGCGTTGTGGGAATCGCTGCCCTGTCTTCAAAAGATCCCGGCGACAAGCTTCCCGGCCTTATCGCCGCCGCCGCGGGGGTACTGGCGGTTGTTTCACGGTTCCCCGTATTGGGCGGCCTGGCAAAGTTCCTGTTGGGCGCCGGCGCCGTCGGTCTTCTCGCGATGGGTATCTGGAACGCGATCAAATTTTTCAAAGGCATGAAAAGCCGTTCATAGTGACGTATTTTTTTGAAACCTACGGATGTCAGATGAATTCCGCCGAGTCGGCGGCCCTGGAACTGGTCCTTGCCGGGCGTGGATGGCGCAGGGCGGCTTCCGGTGAAGAAGCCGACCTCGTTCTCCTTAACAGCTGCTCGGTGCGGGAAACCGCGGAAACCAGGCTGCGGGGAAGGCTTGCCCAGTACGCCGCGCTCAAAAAAAAGCGTTCCGCCGCCGGCGAAACCTTTACCCTTACCGTCGCGGGCTGCATGGCCGAACGCCTCAGGGAAAAGCTCAAGGCGGATTTTCCCGCCGTGGATTATGTGATGGGCGCCTCGGCCCGTCAGTTTTTCCCGGCCATTCTTGAAGCGGCGGAAAAAAGCGGGGAACAGGATTTTTTCGCGAAACAGGCGGTATTTTGCGATGAAAAGCCCGTCTTCGCTTTTTCCGCCTCCCATCTTGAGCCGGGCGCTTTCCGCAGCTTTGTGCCGATCATGCACGGCTGCGACAACTTCTGTTCCTACTGTATTGTCCCTTATGTGCGGGGAAGGGAAGTGTCCCGAAGCCCGGATTCCATTGCCGGGGAAATCGCCCTGCTTGCCGAAAGGGGCGTTAAGGAAATTACCCTTTTGGGGCAAAACGTCAACTCGTACCGCTGGAGGGCGGATTCCGCGGCGCCTGATTCGCAAGCGGGTCCATACCCCGTCCGCTTTGCGGCGGGGTTGGTTGATTTTCCCTCCCTGCTGGAGATGATCGCCGGCTGGGTAGAGGGGACTTCCGTCAAATGGGTTCGGTTTTTATCCGCCAACCCCAAAGATTTTTCGGATAAAGCCATCGCCGTTATGGCTTCCCGTCGCTGTTTTTGCCGTCATGTTCATCTGCCCGTCCAGCACGGCTCGAACCGTATCCTTGCCGCGATGAACCGGCGCTATACCAGAGAGGCCTACATGGAACTGACCGGCCGGCTCAGGGCGGCCATGCCCGATATAAGCTTTTCCACGGACATTATGGTAGGTTTCCCCGGAGAAACCGGGGAGGATCTTGAGGAAACCCTGGATTTGATGAACAGGGTACGTTTCAGTTATGCTTATATGTATCATTACAATCCACGTGAAGGAACCGCCGCGGCGGAGCTTCCCGGAAGGATAGACTACAAAACAAAAATCGAAAGGCTTTCCCGGGTTATTGCCCTTCAGAAAGCCCACAGGATAGAATTGCTGAAGTCGCGTATCGGCAGGCGGGAACAGGTTCTTGTAGAAGGAATTTCCCGTAAAAATGCCGATGAATATATAACCCGAACGGAACGGGACGATACGGCGGTTGTCACAGGCGGCGCGGAACCCGGCTCTTTTGCCTGGGCGCGCCTGCGATCCCTCAACGGAACCACGTTTCGGGCGGAATTGGAGGCCTAGTATGCCCTGGCGTTTAATCGGTTTAATTATTATTCTGGCGATTCTGCTCGCCTTTATCGGCTTTAACCTCGACAACACCTGCGCCGTTTCGTTCGGCTTTACCCGTATCGACAATGTCCCGGTTTACCTCACCGTTTTCGCGTCGTTTGTCCTGGGAATGCTTATGTCGGTCCCGTTCCTGATTTCTTTCGCCCTGCGGAAAAAGGCGCCCAAAGCGCCGAAAAAAAGCGCTGCGGCGGAAACGCTTCCGGCCGGAGACAGCGGCGGCGGGCCGTATGGGATTGATTAGAAAAAAGCGCCGGCCGGACCGGTTTCAAAAGGTTTTTTTCCCTGTTTTGTTGTTTGCCGCCTCCTCCCTTTACGGACAGGTCTCTTCGGTGTTGTTTTCCACGGAACTACAGTCCATTGAAAAAAAACTCGCTTCCCCGCTAAGCCCCGTCGAAAAAAACCGCGCCCTGAGGGATATGGCAAGGCTGATGGAACTTTCGGGCAATATCGAAGCCGCCGCCAGGACCTGGAACGAAGCCGCCCGGGCTCTGGCTTCCGATTACGACGCCCTGGCTAGAAGCGCCGCCTGTCTTGCCGCCATTGGGGAATTTGACGCCGCGCTGGGCGTTCTTAAAACCGTTCTTCAGGCATCCGCGTCCGGCCTTTTACCGGCGGCGGAACCCGGCCTGCGCGTCCGGTATCTTGCCGCCCAGATAGAGGCGTTCCGATCCGGAGAACCGTCGGCCCTTTCCTCGCTGCTCCGTGACGCGGCTTTTTCGGTCTATAAACCCGCCATATACTACGGCATCTGGAAAATTTCAGGCGACGCCGCCAGCCGAAACAGGCTTTTGAGTGAATTTCCCCAAAGCCCCGAAGCCCTTGCGCTGAAAGACGGCTCGGATGTTGCCGCCGCCCCAACGGCCCTCTGGCTTTTGGGCTTTCCCGGAACCCCGCCCG
>JAIROH010000268.1 GCA_031257595.1 Treponema sp.
CAACCTATTTTACTGAACCCTATCGGGTTCGGGTTGTTGAACAAGTCTCGCAAAATGCTCCGCATTTTGCGGGTTTTATAAGGAATTTGTTCGATAACTGAAGTTATCGAACAACTCTATTGTGTCCTTCCGCCGCGGACGCGGCGGTCCTGATATAGGTAAGTTCATGTTTGTTGTGGCAAAGGTGTACGACCCGCGATCCCGGTATGGCGGCAAAACGGCGGGGAGTGTCGAAGTCCGCGGTATCCGGGCCGCCCCGCATTTTTATCGTACACACATAGTTTTCGCAAAGACCGGAGGCGAGCCACTTTTCGACCCAGTCAAAAAGCCGGGAGGGGAAACAGGCGGCGTCGCAGAAAAGCCAGTCAATCCCGCCGATTTCTTCGGGCTTGAGGGTAAACGCATCGTGCTTGATAAAGCGCACTCCGTCCATCGCGGCAACCGGAGCGGAAAGCGGTGAACGATCCACGGCGGTTACCCGCGCGCCGAGTTTCGCCAGCGCCCAGGTCCAGCCTCCGGGACTGGCTCCGGCGTCAAGGCAGAGATCGCCGGGAGCGGGCCGGCGCCTCGCGAGGGTCAGGGCTTCCCACAATTTAAGGTAGGCCCTGCTCGGCGGCCCCTGTTTGTCTTCTTCAAACCTGATGATCCCTCCGGGAAAAGGGCTTACGCATTCGGCGCTCGCGAGGATCGTTCTGTCGTCCAGCAGGGTCCAGGCGCCCATCGGAGTATCCGGCGGAAGCCAGGGGAAGCGCCGGGGCTTTTCGGACAACGGCGGGAGCTTTTCGGCTATAAGCGTTCCCCGGCGAAACCGGGTAAAAAGCGAAGGCGCCCAGTTCCGCTGGATCTCCCGCAGGGCGGAAGCCGCCCGGGAGATTGAGTCAAATTCCAGGATAAAGGGTTTTTGCCAGATATTACGGCGCCAAAAAACACGGGGTTCGGCCGGCGGAACGCGGGGCTCCGGGGGATCGTTCGGAACAAAATAAAAAGGCCCATAGCTTGTCCAGCCGCCGGCCAATTCGTTTTCAAGGTGATCTTCAAAACCGGGAACCGGTTCATATACGAGCCCGTCAAGGCTCCGCGTCATGCGGAACGCCAGGAAAGGTAATCCACATAACGCTGAAAGGTTTTACCCCTGGGCGACTGGACAATATCAAAACCGATTTCGCAGGAATAATCCGCGGTATGTATCCACTTGCATTCCACGACAAGCTCAAAGCTGCCTATGCCGGAATTTTCTTCGGGGAATATGCTCATCTTGTATTTTTCCCCGGCGCTGATTTCCGGACACATCGTACACTCAATACAGCAGCCGGTTATGCTCAGATCCTTTAAAAGCGCGTCGCCTGAAAACACCCCGGAACTTTGGGCTTTCGCGACGGAAGGGTATCTGCGGTTTTTTCGTTTGTCGAAAAGAGGCATGGTTTAGTATGGCGTGATTTTCACGTTTCGTCTACGGGCGTTCTGACAGTTGAGCTTCTTGCAAAACCCGGTTGGTTTTGCCGAAGCTCTTGCAGTTTTTCGGCCTACGGCCTACAAAACTGCTTTTTTTAGTGGTTGCCCTTTCAAAACTGAAGTTTTGAAAGGGCCTCAGTTGAAGTTTTTTTCGCCTTTTGCTAGGATTGTCCCATGGCAGCAAAGCGAAATCCCGGCGAAAGAATTGTCGAACTCTGCAAGACCTATTCACTAAGCAGAGAAACCCTTGCCGAACGGAGCGGTCTTGATCCGGAACTGATACGGCGCATTGAGGAAGAAGGTCATATTCCCGATCTGGCGCCTCTGCTTAAAATATCCCGCGCGCTGGGGGTACGGCTTGGCACCCTGCTTGATGATCACGAAGAGCTTGGCCCGGTGATTACCCGGAAAGGCGAAGCTTCCGGCACGGTTCGTTTTATCACCGGAAACGTTGACGATACCGAAAGCGGCGGAACAGGTCCGGCAAAAACGTCCGGCCCGGCTTCCGGAATCCCGAGTTCATCCAAAAGCGGAACTCAAGGGCATTACTTTCACGCGCTGGCGGCGGACAAAAACAGCCGGCACATGGAACCGTTTATTGTAGACATGGAACACGATGAGGATCAGCCCAAGTCTTCCCACGAAGGGGAAGAATTTATCTATGTGCTTGAGGGGACGATCAAAGTTGAATACGGAAAGGACAACCATACGATAAACCAGGGCGATTCAATCTATTACGATTCCATTGTTCCCCACAGGGTTTTTTCTTCCGGCGGATTGGCCAGAATATTGGCGGTGATCTACACCCCGGCCTAAAGGAAAACAGGACGCAGCTATGACATACCTTGAAACAACCCTCGGTTCCCTTCTCAGGCAGAAAGCCCGCCAGCAGCCGGATCGGGATTTTATCGTATACGCCGACAGGGACCTCCGCTGGACTTACGGTGAATTTGACAGGCGCGTGGACGATCTTGCCCGCGGGCTGCTTGCCCTGGGATTAAAAAAAGGCGACCATGTGGGCTGCTGGGCAACCAACGTGCCGGACTGGAATGTCCTTTTGTTTGCCGCCGCGCGGGCGGGGATGATCTTTGTTACGATAAACACCGGCTATAAACTCCACGAACTTGAATACCTCGTACAACAGTCCGACCTGAAATGCCTTTTTCTCATAGACGGCTGGCGGGATTCGGATTATGTTTCCATGGTCTACGAACTTGTCCCCGAACTGAGAAACTGCGAACGGGGGCATCTGAAATCGAAAAAATTTCCGTTCCTTGAAAGCGTCGTCTACATAGGCCAGCAGAAACACCGGGGCATGTACAGCATGAACGAAGTCCTGCTTCTGGGCCGGCATACCCCGGAAATAGACATCCTTAAAATAGAAGCCGAATGCGATACCAACGACGTGGTAAACATGCAGTACACGTCCGGGACGACGGGTTTTCCCAAGGGGGTTATGCTTACCCACCGGAACATCCTCAACAACGGTCTTGGTATCGGTGACAATCAGCGTTTTACCGAAAAGGACATTGTATGCCTGCCCGTCCCCCTGTTTCACTGTTTCGGTCTTGTGCTTGGGATGATGGCGGTTGTTACCCATGGGGCGGCGGCGGCGCTGGTTGAGTGGTTTGATCCGCTCCTCGTGCTTGCCACGATACAAAAGGAAAAATGTACCGCGGTGTACGGGGTTCCCACAATGTTCATCGCCGAACTGAACCACCCGATGTTCAAGATGTTCGACCTTTCAAGCCTTCGCACGGGAATCATGGCCGGTTCCCCCTGTCCGATAGAAGCCATGCGCCAGGTTATCGACCTTATGCACATGAACGAAGTAACGATCTGTTACGGCCTTACCGAGTCGTCCCCGGTTATGACCCAGACCCGTTACGATGACACGCTGGAAGTAAAGGTGGAAACCGTGGGCCGGGCCCTGCCGGGGGTAGAGGTTACGATACGAAACCCCGATACCGGCGAAGAATGCCCTGTCGGCGTCCACGGCGAATTCTGCTGCCGGGGCTACAATACGATGAAAGGCTACT
>JAIROH010000088.1 GCA_031257595.1 Treponema sp.
TATGTGATTAACTTCGCCGGGGAAAATCTTTGTTATGCGGTAGACTGGTGCGGCGTAAAATCCGGCAAAAATTTTGACAAATTTACCGAGTGTAAACTAACGCCCGAACCCATCGCAAATCTTTTTACCGTCAAGGCAATCCGTGAATCGCCTTTGTCAATGGGCTGTCGTGTGATTGACATTGTCAAAGCGGGAAGTTATGAAGTGTTTGTCGGTGAAGTGGTCTCCGTGGAAGCCGATCCTGAAATTCTTGACGCCGACGGAAAACCGGATTTTCAAAAAATTGGACTGTTGTCATACACCAACGGCAGATACTATACCCTTGGCAAATACATGGGGGATTTGGGCTTCTCGAACCGGCATATGAGATAGCCTACTCGGGATCAACCTGCGGCTCGCCCACATCCATAGCCAGCCTGAAAGGTTTTTTTGACGAGGAAGGAGTTAAGATAAACCTGGTAAGCGGCAGTACCTTTGAGGCTTCACGGGCAGTCCTGGCCGCGGGGAAAATAATCGTCGAAAACGGCGACTTCCAGTATTTCCTGGCGATCCTGCCGTCGAGTTTTAGCACCGGGGTATTTTTGATTCGCAAGCCGGTCTTGGGTTTTACATTAATTGGGCAAAAGGCTGGGGGGCCTACCCGAAGGTGTACGGGGCGATTATAATCATCGCCGCCGAATCGTGATCATGACTCCCCGCCCCGGCGAGATTGTCGACGTGGTTGACGTTGACCTTGCCGAAGACGAACGGGACCGGAACAACGACAACTTTATCGCCTTACGGAAAAAAATCCTCGAAGCCCTGCATCTGGTCATTTCCCGGCCCCAGATGGAATACGAGATTTGAGGAGCCGGAATATCCTTTTGGCTTTACAGGCTTGCGATACATTCCCGAACCGTCGAAGCGCATTCAGGCCTTGTGAAGTGGGGCATATATTATTATCAATATTATTTTATCCCCTTTTTTTATGTCCATTTGCTGTATGCGTTTCGTCGTTTTACGGCGGTTCGGAATTTCGATTTGCCAGGTCATTCCGCCGCACTCTATATTCCCACGCTCACTCCAAACATATTGGCGACGATGTTTTTTTTACGCAAGCCCCACCAATATGCCTTCGCCAACGTATTTATGCTGAATAGCTCGTTTACCAGGTGCCGCCGCTCTCAAACTGGAGCCGGTACAAGCCCGCGTAAAGGCCGTTTTTTGCGATAAGCTCGTCGTGACGGCCCTGTTCTACAAGGCGTCCGCCTGAAAGAACCAGAATCCGTTCCGCATGACGTATTGTCGACAGCCTGTGAGCGATGACAATCGACGTGCGGCCGGCAAGAACCTTCTGTATGCCAAGCTGAATAAGGTTTTCCGTTTCGGTATCGATAGAGCTTGTAGCCTCGTCAAGAATCACCATCGCTGGATTGTGGGCAATAACCCTGGCAAAGCTGATAAGCTGCCGCTGACCGGAAGAAATGTTCGCCGCTCCTTCGGAAAGTTTTGTATTGTAGCCGTCCGGAAGCCCAGAAATAAATTCATCGGCATGAACAGCCCTGGCCGCTTCGGTAATCTCTTCTTCGCTCAACGGGAGACCCAGGGAGATATTTTCCGCCACGGTTCCCGAAAACAAAAACACTTCCTGGAGTACCGGAAGTATTGCCCGGCGCAGCTGCCGCAGGGGGATCTCCGTTACCGGAATGCCGTCCAGGGTAATGCGCCCGCTTTGTATGTCCCAAAGCCGGGTAAGCACATTGATGATCGTGGTTTTTCCCGCTCCCGTATAACCGACAATGGCGGCCGTCTCGCCAGGCTCGACGGTAAAGCTTAAATGTTTTAAGACCTCTTCCCCTTCCTTGTAAGAAAATGAAACGTCCTTAAACTCAACGTGTCCCCTGACAAGGCTTTTCGCTGCCCGGCCGTCGTCCAATCCTTCGTCCGGCGATTCCGCGGGCGCGCCGGAAAGGGCCGGCGCTTCAATGTTCCGCGTTCCCCGGTCGGGGATCCTGTCTTCGGTATCAAGCAGGGCAAAAACCCGTTCGCCGCCTGCCATCGCGGATTGAAGGAGCGTGTACTTTTCCGCAATGTCCATGACCGGAGAATAAAAAAGTCCCACAAGGTTAATAAACGCGACAAGCACCCCCAGGGAAAGGGACAGGTTGAGCACAAAATTCGCCCCCACGGCAATGACCACGGCGGTTGTGAGTACCGATAAAAAGTCGATAATCGGGCGGAAGATCGCGTATACGTACATTTCCGCAAGATTCGCTTTAAGGAATTCTTCGTTCCGCCCGCCGAATTCTTTTCGGCTCTTTTTGCCGCCCAAAAAAAGCTGAACCACCTGGATACCGGAAAGCCGTTCCGAAAGGTACGAGTTAACCTTTGACGAAGCGACCCGCTGCTGCCTGAACGCGTCCCGCGCCTTGATCCGGCTCAGGGCGGTTACAAGGAGTACCGGCGGCAGCGTAACAATCACCACCGCGGCAAGCTTGGGTGACAAAATAAAAAGGGTTACCAGCGCGCCTGTCATAACCGAAAGATCCTTGATAAAGGCGATAAGCACGTTGGTAAAAAATTCGTTTATCGTCTCCACGTCTCCGGTAAGGCGGGTTACAATGCGCCCCACGGGATTGCGGGAAAGAAAGTCCGTGGACTGGCCGGAGGTTTTTTTGAAAAGCTCAAGGCGGATGTCTTTCATCACCTTTTGCCCGATAAAGACGGAAACGATGGTTTCGATAAACGTACATACAAAGACGAATGACAGTACGACAAAAAGGATTAACGCCGTCCGCGAAATAAGGGAAAGATCGCCGTTTCGTATGATCCGGCGCTCGTCCGCGCTCAGCTTTTCCATATCCCCGCCGCGGATTGCCCCGGCGCCGTTTTCCCATATAAAAAGATCCCCGTACGTTTCCATAATCGGCCGGGCCGGATCCGACAACTCGAACACATACCACTGCCCGTCTTCAAGAACGCCCAGGGTGCGCATGTCTTTTTCCGCCTTCGCGGAAAATCGTATGTTTTGATCCTGGGGAACAAAAAGATAGTCTTTTATCCGTACCGCGCCGCTTGCCGATTCAAGCTCCCCAAAGGCTTTTCGCGCCTCCGCGCTCCCCCCTGCCGCGGCCCGTTCCGGCCGCAGCGGGAGGAAGCGCGCCATTATCGCCCGGTCGATAAGCCGCTGCTGCAAAACCGGAAACAAAAGTTCACCGCCGGTGGAAAAAACCAGGGCGACAAGAACCACGGCGGTAAGGAATTTGTACGGTTTGAGGTAGGAAAGGATACGGCCCGCTATTTTCGAGTCGTATTGCTTTACGACTTCCTCGGTTTCAAAATACTCAGACACGGGCCGCTCCTTCGCCGGTCTCGTCCCGCCTTTCCGGTGTCCCGCCGGGAAGGCCTTCGCTAAGGCGCTGAAGTTCCGCCATCCGCGCGAAGAATTTGCCGGCGGCAAGCAGTTCTCCCGGCGTTCCGTGTTCGGCGATCTTTCCGTCTTCGAGAACCACGACCCTGTCGGCGGCGGAAAGCGTCGAAACCTTGTGGGACACGATGACCGTCGTTTTGCCGGCGGCTTTGCGCTCACCGAGGATACTTGTCAAAATACGCCGTTCCGTTTCGGCGTCCACCGCGGAAAACGAATCGTCCAGCACGAGAATTTCCGGCTGTAGCAGGACGGCCCGGGCAATGGCCACCCGCTGTTTCTGGCCGCCGGAAAGGGTAAGGCCCCGCTCGCCGACAAGGGTTTCCCAGCCCGCGTTAAAGTTTTCCATATCCCGGTTAAGGGCGGAAAGCCCCGCGGCCTTTTCAAGCCGCGCGCTGTCCGCGGGGCCGTCCATGCCGTAGCCGATGTTGTTTTTTATCGTATCGGAAAAAAGGTAGCTGTCCTGGGGGCTGACGCCGAAAAGTCCCCTCAGGGCGGACAGTTCCCAAAGCCGGACATCCAGCCCCCGGACAAAAACGCTCCCCGGCGGCGGATCGATCATGCGGACAAAGGCCTTGAGCAGGGTTGATTTTCCCGAGCCGGTTCTGCCGAGAACGCCGAGCGTCGTTCCGCCGGCTACGGAAAGCGTAACGTTTTCAAGCGCGGGCGAATCGTTTCCCGGATAGGCAAAAGAAAGGCCGCGCAGCTCTATTTCGGGCAGGCCCGGACACGGGGACGCGGAGGAGGCCCCTTTAAGGTTTTGTATGCCCGATTCGGTACGAAACACCTCGTTGATCCGGGCCATACCCGCCGCGCCGCGCTGTATCATATTCACCATAAAACCCGCCCCCATGAGGGGCCAGATAAGCATCTGCAAATAACTGAAAAGGGCGACAAGCCCGCCGGGACTCAGGTAGCCGAGTACGACGCGCCTTCCTCCGGTAAAAAGAAGGATAAGGGTGGTAATACCGGCAAGAAAACTTATAAGCGGGAAAAAACTGCCGTACAGTTTTACCAGGTTCATGTTGGCGTCCCGGTAATCGTCGTTTACCGCGGCGAATTTTTTGATAAACCACGATTCCTTGACAAAGCTTTTAACGACCCGTATCCCGGCAAAGGTTTCCTGAACCGTGTCACTCATCGCGGAATAGGTTTCCTGGGCACGGTGAAAACGCTTGCCCATAGCCCTGCCGAAAAAGAATATCGCCAGGGTAACGAACGGAAGGGGGATGATCGCCATGGCCGCCGTTTCCGCGTCCTGTATAAAAATAATTACCAGAATGGCGGCCGCCATGATCGTGCCGTCGACAAGGGTTACCAGCCCCCAGCTGAGGGAATTCCGCACCGCTCCGACATCGTTAATCGCCCGGGCCATAAGGTCGCCTATTTTGTTTTTCTGGTAAAAATCATAGGACATCGCCAGAAGGTGGGAAAAAAGGTTTTCCCGCAGTTCCGCTTCAATACGCCGTGAAGATCCGTGGATAAAGTTACGCCAGAGAAAACGGCCGGACGCGATAAAGAGCATCGTAATGAGCATCGCGGCGCAGAAACGGAAAACCGAAAACAATCTAAAACTGCCCTGGGTTATAAGGTCCACCGCGCCGCGTATGTACAGGGGAATCACCGCCTGGGCCGCGTCGACGGCGACAAGACAGATAAAACCGAGTATGTACTGGACCCGGTATTTTTTAAGATAGGGGAAGATTGTTTTAAATTCCCCGAGGGAGACCTTTTTTTGCCGCATGGAACTGTTCCCTAATTTTTCTTCTGGGTTTCCATCCGCTTGATATCCGTTTCAAGTTTGGCAGACCAGATCTCCAGTTTTTTCTTTACCGTTTCCACTTCTTCCCTGTCACCCATCAGTACGTGAATACGCCTTAGGGCAGAAAGAAAATTAATCCCCTGTTTAAAATCGTCAATGCGGTTTGTTGAAAGCTCGTACTTTTCCCGGTAACGATCCGCGGCCTGCATAAGCAGTTTTTTTATCATCCTAAGGTGGTATACCGTAGGTTCATAATTCGGGGATCTGGGGTCCGTGTTGACCACGGCGTTTTTCAGGTCGATGATGTTTTTCGTTACGGCGGCAAAGCGGCCTTCAAGTTCCACAAAAGACCAGCGCCACTTGGTATTGTCCCCATAAGCGTTTTCAAGAAGCTGTATGGCAAGCCCCATTTTGCGTACCAGCAGGTAGCGCCTGGCGGCATCCAGCGACGCGATTTCCGCGAGCTTCTCTTCGTAATCCGAATAAGGGGCGTCCACATAGTTGGAAACCACTTCCTCAAGATAAATTACGCTTTTGTACAGTGATTTTCTGCCGTCATTCAGGGCGTTTTCTTCCTTGATTTTTAACCGGGATTGGGAAACCAGGCTGATAAGGATATGATAGGAAGCAAGGTTAAGCATTTCCTCGGCGAGGGCGAGGCGCTTAAAAGCGGAATTTCCCGGATCCTTTTGAATCACCAAAAGCAGGGATTTTTCCCGCGCGGCGATATCTACAATCGCGTCCCTGTAGGGTTTTATTTTTTCCTGGTACTGATACCGTTCTTCGTTGGTGATTTTTGCCATGTTAACTCTGCAAAGCGGTTGTTCCACCGCCGGCCTTTTTACCGCCGCTCTTCCTGTCACCGCCGCTCTTCCCATATTTTTGCAATAAATCGCCCGCATGTGCAAGAGCCGCGCCGCCCGCCGAGTCTCCAGCCAGCATTCGGGCTATTTCTTCCTGTCTGGTTTTCCCCGAAAGGGTTTTTACCGTGGTGACCGTCCTGCCGCTTTTTCCCGGCGCGATGCCTGAGCCGACGACGCTTTTTTCGACCCTGATATGGTTATCCGCCCTTACGGCGATGCTTGCCAGATGGGTTATGCAGAATATCTGCTTGAATTCCCCGATTTTTTCAAGATATTCCCCGACGGCAAGGGCTACTTCTCCGCCTATACCGGCGTCGATTTCGTCAAAAACAAGGGTTTCCAGCGTATCCGAACGGGCCAGAACCGTTTTTATCGCAAGCATAACCCGGGAAAGCTCACCCCCCGACGCGATACGGGCAAGCTCTTTGACAGGCTCTCCGGGATTGGCGGAAATAAGAAATTCCACGTCGTCGGCCCCCCAGGGTCCGCAGATAAGGTTGCCGCTCGGCCCCTGCCCTTTGGAAGCGACCAGCACCTCGAAACGGGCTCTGGGCATGCCGAGTCTTTGCAGTATCGCGTTAATCGCCTGGGCAAGCCTGCCCGCGCCTTCTTTCCGTTTCGCCCCCAGGGCGGCGGCCTTTATCGCGATTTCTTTTTCCAGAGCGGCTATTTCCGTCTTGAGTTTGGCTCTGTTTTCCTCCGACTGGGAAAGGGCTTCTATCTCCCGTTCCGCCCCGGCCCTGTAGTCAAGCAGGGCGTCTTCTTCGGTTGCGCCGGCGAACCCCGGGGAATCGCCGCCGCGGGCCTTGCTTCCGCCGGAAACATCGTTTCCGGCAAGATCGTTCGCGGAATGCACGGCCTTTCCGCCGTATTTTTTTTTCAGCCTGAAAAGCAGGGCGAGCCTTTCTTCTACTTCCTCAAGCCTTTTCGGATCGTAAGAAAGGCCGTCGCGGTAGGCCCGGAGTTCTTCGGCAAGGTCTTCCGCCTCGTAGTAAAGGTCGTCCATGCGCCGGGCAAGCGCCGAAAGGCTTTCGTCGAGGGACGCGGCGCCCTCGACAAAAACCCGGGCCCGCCGGGCAAGGCTCAGTACGGAGCTTTCGCCGTCGAAAAAGAGCGACGCGGCGTTTTCGGCCTGGGTACTGAGCTTTTCAAACGACGAGAGCCGCTGGGCCTCGGCCTCAAGCTCGCGGCTCTCGCCGGGTTTGGGCGCCGCTTTGGTTATTTCATCGACCGCATAGGAAAGAAGCTCTATCCGGGCGTCCCTGTCACGCTCGGAATTAGCCTGAACCTCAAACGCCTTTTTCTTTTCGGTAAGATTAAGAAAAAAACCGTTAAACGACGAGGCTTCTTCTTCAATACCGGCGAAACGATCCAGGTAACGCCTGTGGGCTTCTTTTCGCAGCAGCGTTTCATGGTCATGCTGACCGTGCAGGTCAAAAAGAAGCGCCATAAATTCCGAAAGGTCGCCCCTGGTAAGGGGGATGTTTTGTATATAGACAGAAGATCTGCCGGAAGCCTTTATGTTCCGCCGTACCACCACGCGGCCGTCTTCCGCATCGATGTCCCGGGCGGCAAGCCAGGAAAACACGTCGGCATTGTTTTTGTGTATGTTAATTACCGCGGAAACGCCGGCTTCTTCGCAGCCTGTCCGTATAACATCACTGTCGGCCTTCGCCCCCAAAAGAAAACTTAGCGAACCGACAATTATCGATTTGCCCGCGCCGGTTTCTCCGGTAAGGATATTAAACCCGTCTTCGAAGGAGATGGAAAGGTTGTCGATAAGGGCATAGTTCCTGATCGAAAGTTCCTCAAGCATCGTTTCCCCCGCCGTAGCCGGCGTGGACGGTTCCGCCGGACCATCCCAGCTTGGTTCTGAGGGCCTGGTAAAACATTTCACGGTTCGACGCGATAAGGCGGGCCTTGTACGGCGCCTGGCGGATAACGATCCTGTCTTCCGGCTCCAGCGGCTCGGTTATCTGGCCGTCAACGGTAAGGAGCACGGCGCTCCGCTGCTCTGTCTCAACGAGGGTAATTACCCGCTCGTTTGAAGGCACCACGATTGGCCTGTTGGACAGGGTAAAAGGGCAGATCGGGTTTATGATGACTATTTCCATCTCCGGGTCAACAATGGGCCCACCGGCGGCTACCGAATAGCCTGTTGAACCTGTCGGGGTCGCCACGATAAGCCCGTCGGATCGAAAGCAGCCAAGTTCTATGCGCCGGCCGTCTTCCGTTTCCGTCTCGACATCCAGGCGGATAAGTTTGGCAATCCCCGACGCGGAAATTACCGCGTCGTTAAGGCAGGAAAGTTCAAATTCCGTCCTTCCCCGCCGCTCCACCCTGACTTCCAGCATGAGCCGCCGGGAAATCGCCGCCCTGCCCGCCTCCCAAACGGCAAAGGTCTCTTCCCACTTTTCGGGTAGCACGGCAGCAATAAAACCCAAGGTGCCGAGGTTTACCGGCATTACCGGTACGCCCAGCGGGGCCAGCGCCCGGACGGCAAAAAGAACGGTTCCGTCTCCTCCCAGGCTCATGCCCAAATCAAATTCGGCGCCCTGAAGGGAAAAATTCGGCTTTCCGTCAAATAAAAAGGACAGGGCCTCGTAATTCCGCTTTTCCAGGGCGGCGCTTATACTCCCGGCCAGATCCAAAGCCGCGCTTTTGTTTTGGTTGATCACTAACAGAGCCCGCTTTTTTCCAGCCATACAACCCCTATGGAAGCGTCATGATAAGCTTTGTGACTTTCCCCGCCTGCGAAGAACCAAGCCGCGGGTACAGGGGAAAGAGCAGCGTCCGCAATGCCAGCGACGACGCGTTGGGGCATTGCGCGGACGGAATAACGCCGCTGCCGGAAAGCGTTGAGTCAAAAGCTTCTTCTACGGCAATGTCTTTTCGCCTGGCATAGGCTTTCACGTCTTTAACGCCGGTTTCTATTATAAGGGAAAAAACATAATTGTTATACTCAAATTCCCCGCTCGGGACAAAACGCTTATGCCGGGTCTGAAGGCTTGCCTTTGTATAGGCGTCGGCCAGTTCGCGGCGCTTTTCGAGGTTCTTGCCGCTCTCCCGAAACTGGACCGTCGCCATCGCGGCGTTCAAATCCGGAAGGGCGTATTCCGGCGGAAGTTCCCCCAGGCCCCGAAGCGGGGAAGCGTCCCGTCTATTGCGGGCGTAAAGCAAAGCTCCCCCGCCGGCGGTAATCATGTCCCGCTCTTCAAGGCCCAGTATCACGAAATTCCCGGCGCCGCCGGCCTTTTGCCCGCCGAGCGCGCTGCCGAAACTCTGGGAAGAATCGGCAATAACGGGAATTCCCAGGACTTCGGCAAGATTCGCTTCGCCGGTATAGCCCAGCGTCTCATGGAACACCATACAGAGGGGTTTGGAACTCATCAGAGCTTCGATTTTCGACATGGACATCAACGGCAGTTCCGCCGCGGTATCGCAGTAAATGGGAACAAGTCCCATGCTCCGCAGTACCCGTTCGTAATACATCGGGGAAAGGGCGGAAACGATCACACCTCTGCCCCGTTCCGCCCCCAGGGCCTCAAGGGCAAGTTGTAAGGCGACGGCGGGGCTTCGCAGGGCAAGACAAAAGTCAAACCCAAGCTGCTCCCTGGCGGTTGAAATCAAAAACTGTGTATGTTCTCCGGGACCGATTTTGTCTTCGACCATGGCCGTAAGAACCGCATCCATTTCCTTCCGTTTTACCGTGGGAGAATGGACTTCTATTTTCATGCGTACATACCTCCGGTCAAAGTCCCAGGTATCCTGTCACTGTCTTAACAGTGGATAACGGATCTATTAAAGGCTTGGGCAACGCTGATTAACGTGTGGCTTCGCCAACGTAGTTGGTGGCCAACTACGTTGGCGCATCAACGTTGCCCTATTGTTTTTCTCGTTTTTCTGCGAAAAACCGCGAAAAACCGCATTAAAGTAGCGCTGATTTATTCACTTTCGAATAAATCAGCGCTTCCTTAGATATTAGCGTTTACAAACGCTACCTGCGCAGATCGGCTATTTTCTGCAATTCTTTGGGATTGAAAAGATCCCGTATGTTCAGAATAATGAGATATCCTTCTTCCTGGCGTACCACGCCCTGTATGTACTCCGCCCCAATGCCCGAAAGCATCTGCGGCGGCGGCTGAATATCATCCTTTTCCACCGTAACTACCCGGGAAACCCTGTCGATAATTACCCCAAGCTTCATACCGTCAATATCTATGATGATAAACCCTGAAAGAAGCTCATCTTCTTCCGAGCTAAAAGCCCTTTTTATATGGAAACGCTTGTGAAGATTAATGATGGGGATAATCTCACTTCGCAGGTTGAATATACCTTCCACATAAGCAGGAGCGTTGGGGATAGCCCGTATATCCTGAACCCGGACGATTTCCTTTACATCCATTATGTTAATCCCGTACAGCTCTTCTCCAAGCTGAAAGGTGACCAACTGACTTTGTTCTGACATGCAATGCCCCTCTTTTAGTTTACTATATATCTTTTGAGGGAATCAAGAGAAAAATGTTCAGGATTTCATTGCCGAAAGCCTTTCCGGCATGTATCGAATAAAATACTTGTACACCTTATCGGAACAAACAAAAAAAGCCCGGCAACTTTCTACTTTCCCGCTCCTCAGGGGAGCAGTATCATCGACGTAAGAAGGCTTAACTGCCGAGTTCGGAATGGGATCGGGTGTTACACTTCCACTATAGTCACCAGGCATTTATAACCTGTATTTATCGGAAAAGGGTATTTTGGGGAGGGCCGGCAGAACGC
>JAIROH010000100.1 GCA_031257595.1 Treponema sp.
ACCTGACAAAATCGTCCTGGGCCGTCCGTACCGGCTGAAATCAAGCCCGACCTACGGCTATGTACGTCCGGTAGAGATTATCAGACCCGGGACGTATCGGATGAAGGAACTGGCTGAAAGGGAGGGAAAACCGTTCAGGTTTATCGTGGTCAAGTGTGAACATACGGTTTATAAAGATGACACAACAGGCCTTATAAGGTATTTCCGCTCTGCAGAGATTATCGAGTGTAATGAGGAGGAAACGCTATGAAATATAAAGTAGGCGACACGGTGCGCATCCGGTCGAAGGAGTGGATGGACGCGCAGGAAAAGGACGACGATGGCGACATTCTTGGGCCGTCAAAAGCCAAGCATTATATATCCGAGGAGATGCAGAAGTATGCGGGTAAGACGGTAAAAATTATTATAGCGGAGGTTGATTGCTATTGTTTATACATAGATGAAGGGGCTTGTTTTTGGGAAGACTGGATGTTTGACCCTGATTATAAGGCTGACGCACCGCTTCCCGCTGAGGACGCTATCCGGGCTATGCTGGACGGCGAGACGCTGCATGATAAAGATGGATATAGGCACGATTTTTCCGAGCTGCGCGGGGACTTTATACGGAGGGGTACTACTAACGGCGATGTAACCGTGATCAGTAAGTTTTCCGACCTTTATCGCCGTCCCATCAAGCACAAGCGCCCGATGACCCGGTGGGAAATATTGAATTGGGTCAGCAGCGAAGCGAGCCGGGGGTGGGTGGTCAGGCCGGAAGGCGGCGATACATGGAGCACGCCGCAATTTTTTAATTACGACATGGAGTCGGACAGATACCAGCGCGCCCGGCTGCTCTCCGATCTGTCCGGGGTGGACGAAAGCAATATACAGGGCTTTGAGGTGGAGGAATGAGTGTCCCGGAAAACACCTGTGACGGCCTGGTTGTCTGTAGTGCGTGCGGAGAAGTGCTGGTATGTGATTCCAATGGCGACATGCCGGATATATGCCCCAACTGCAACGATAAAATTGAATGGTCTCAATGGCAAGACCCTTGTGAGGAGGTGGGGGAATGATGGCAGGGCAAGACAAACAAAATGATCTTTGTAATTTTGAAATACTTGACAGTATAAAACCGATGGTAAATGGAACGCCGCTAAAAACGAACCGGATTGTAGACAAGCCGGACAAAAAGGCGCTATAATACACAGTGAGGAGAATGCCCTGTATTAAGATACAGCTACAAAACCCGTGAATTAACCGGCCTTAAGACAGGCCCCGTCCGTTTTACCTCCGAAGTGTACCCCGCCAATTCCATATTCAGAAAAGACAGGCCGGACCGGGTGATCCGGGCCATAACGCGCCTGCGAACATCAGGCGAGCCGGTCAGCCCCGCCCCTTTCCCTATGGGGGAATGGCTTATTCTCGGCCCCGAAAACTGGGAAGGCGAATATAACCGCCTGCATTTTGGCGCCGTAAAGCTCCGTACAAACGCCGAGCAGTATCTCGACGTATGGGAACTGGACAGGCGCGGGGCATACGAGCGGCCAACCGGCAGGCGTACCATTGACACCGGATACTGCCTTCACTATTCAGATTTCAGAACAAGCCTCGGCTGCCTGATAACCGGCAGCGCCCCCTGCTGGAATAAGGTTCTGGCAGAGATAACGGCGGAACTGGCGGGAACCGGAGCGCCCGTTCCGCTTATCGTAGAAACATAAGGAGGATGGCGTGAATGCGGGAAAATCGCGTTTTGTTTTTTATTTTAGTTGCGGGATTATTGCTCTGCTCTGTAGCGGGTGCGCTACGCGCCCAGGAACCGGATCAGTGGTATCTGATATCGGAAACGGAGCTGCGGAGTATCGAGCAATACAAAGCGAACAGCGAGCGGGAGAAGCTAAACTGGCTGTCACAGCTGAGGGAGTTGCAAACGGCAGCAGCGAACTCAGCCGTGAGATCGGCGAAATTGGAAGCGGACTCGGCGAGCTTGAATCGGCAATTGGCATGGGAGCAGGCCGAGCGGCAGAGCTGGCAGACGCGGGCGCGGCAATTGAAGCAGCAAGCCGGGAACTCCGAAACCAGGGCGAACAGATTGGCGCTGGAATCGGAGCGGTTGAGCGCTCAATTAGCGCAAGCCGGGGAAACGAATCGGAAATTGGAGCAATCCTTCAACGAATACGAGGCCGGCCGGTTGGCGCTGATCTCATCGAAGAATGGCGAAATAGCCGGGCTAAAGCAGGAAGTAGCGCACAAGACCCTGGAAGCGGAGAAATATAAAGGCGACGCCGCGGCGCGGCTATTTATTATAATCGGCTTTGCCGCGTCATGGGTTATTTTTATTGCCGTTAAGGTGTTTTTCCGGTCAACACCAATAAAAATATAAAAAAAGAGGGGCGGTCCTGTAAAATCCAAGGCAAAGATACGAATTGAATGTGAAGTCAAAGACACCCTCCCTCTTGATACCCTTGAGATATTCCAGGGAACCGTCCGCGGTATAACAGCCGCGGACTTCTAAATCAGACAGGAATCAGATATGCCGATGCCAAAGCAACTGGAAGGAAAAGCGGTCTCAATAATGAACCAGCCGAACCGGGGTAAGGGAGCGGGGAGAAAGCCCAGGCTCGTCCGAAAATGGATCAAGGCTTGCAACATTGAGAAAGAGGATGCCCGAAATATGCTTCTGAACCTCCTGGGCGGCCATACCATGGCGGAACTTAAAGAATTGGAAAAGAGCGAATATGACCAGGTGAGCGTTCTGACCTACGGGTTTATACGGCAGGCAATAGCGGCCGTTGGAAAAAATGATTTTAGCGTTTTCAGGCAGATGCTGGAATTCATATACGGGAAGGACGAGCAGCCGATCAGGATAAAAGACGATGCCGGGCTTGTCGATTTAAAAGACCTGCTCATTGAGCGCTGCGAAGAGTCGCCGGAGGAAAGGGAGCGGATTATTGCCGGACTTGAAAAGATTACAGGTAACACGGAGTGACGCGACAGAACTACTTCATACCCTATCCCCCTATCACTATATCCAGAGCCTCGGCTTCACACCCTACGAATGGCAGGAGGCCGTTTTACGCAGCCCCCACAGACGCAAGGTTATCAACGGAGCGCGTCAGGCGGGAAAAAGCACCATCGTCAGCGCGAAGCCCTGTCATATAGCCAGGTATTACCCCAAAAGCGTTTCACTTATCGTGGCCGCAACAGAACAGCAGGCATTCTACGACATGGAGAAGGTCAAGGATTTTATAGTGCATGACCCGAATTACCCGAAGGTTGATCGGGACAGCGACCGGCTGGTCACCCTTTTCAACGGAAGCTGGATCATGGTTGTACCGGCCACGGAGAAGGCGGCGCGGGGCCCCAGCGCGCCCCGGCTGATACTGCTGGACGAAGCGAGCCGCATAGAAGACATAGTTTATCGTTCCGGTATTATCCCCATGCTGACTAATAACCCCGAGTGTGAACTCATCAGTATAAGCACTCCAAACGGCAAAGAGGGCTTCTTTTTTGAGAGTTTCAATAACTCCAGGTGGGAACGCTACGAAGTAAGAAGTCCCTGGGATGTGGCAGACATCGAATTCAGGCTTAAACCGTCAATACCGGAAGCCGAGTACCGCCAGCGGAGAGCTGGGAAAGGTATTAAAGCCTTTTATTCCCCGCGCCACGAAAACCGGGAGGAGCAGGAATTTAACCTTGGCGAGATGGGGCCGTTGATGTACCGGCAGGAATACTGCGTTGAATTCGTAGAACCGGAAGACCAGGTATTCAGCTACGACGATATAGAACGCCTGATGAGCAACAGGGCCGAGGGAATAAACCTTGACGGCATAGGGGAAGCGGAACCCTTGACGATTTAACCGCGAAGGATTAGGATAATTACAGGAGCGGCTTGTACACGAGTATATCTTAACGGCGGATATTGCCAAGAAGCGTGATTATTTCGCGCTGATGCTGTTTCAAGACAATGTCCGCGTTATAGCCGGCAACAAAACCCTCGACACCCCTGACCGCGTAATCCATTACTACGACATTAAAAACATCGAGCAGTACCAGGGCTTTGATTATGAAGAAATGGCGGAGCGCATAGCCGACATAATGCGGAACCCGCAGCTGTGCCTGAATACCGATCTCATTGTGGACGGAACCGGCGTAGGGGAAGCCGCCATCGAAATGATACGGAAGCGGGGCCTGTACCCCATACCCATCATATTCAGCGGAGGGGAAGCCCCCAGGGAACACTACACCGGTATGGGGGAAGTATTCAGCGGCAGCGGGAGCTTTGCCGGGGCAAAGATATTGAAAGAGATCAGTGTTCCCAAAAAGGACCTGGCGGGCGCGGGAAAAGTGATGATGCAGCAGGGCAGACTCCGCGTCGCGCCGGGCAAATGGAACGGGGAATTCAAAAAGCAGCTTTCAAAATTTAAGGGTAAGATTAACGAGCGGACCGGCAACACAAAGTACGAAGCGGACACCGAAAAAGACCACGATGACCTGGTGGTCTGTTTCCTCATGGGCGCATGGTGGATATTTAACCGCAGGGAGAGAAACAGCAACCCGGAGCGCACCGCGACACAGGGCGCCGCCGCGGGATGGGAACCGGATGACTATATGTAGGAGGCCCGCGTAAAACAGGCAGAACAGGACAAGGAACAACGCGCCCCGCGCATTTCCAAAGACAGCCTCGAACGGCTGATCAAAATACAGAAGCAAATTAAAGACAACCGATCCAGCATGGACGTCCGCTGGAAGCAGGCGGCGCAGTACATAAACCCGGATATGAACTGGAATGACGAGCCGGACACGGCACAGAAACCGGAAGACACCACACACATCTATGACACCACGGCAATCAAAGCGAGTAATACCCTCGCGGACGGCATACAGGGCTACAGCTTCGCAAGGAACCAGGCGTGGTTTAAAACGGCCCTCGAAGACATTGAGGAACTGAGCGGAGCAGAAACCGCGTGGCTGCAATACGCCGAAAAGATAATGTACCGGCAGACGCAGAAAAGTAATTTTTACGATGAGGGCCGGGCGTTCGTAAAATGCTGCGCCGATTTCGGCACGGCAATCATGACCCGTGTTGACGATATTATAAGGCGCATACCCTCATATAAAACGCAGCACCTGAAGTATTGCTGCATAGATGAAAACCCCTACGGCGAAGCAGACGTATTATTCCGGGACTTTTGGATTGACGCATACAAAGCCGCTTCCATCTTTGGATTAAACAAGCTCCCCAAAAACATCAAGGAAGCCTGCGACAAAGGGAACATGAAGCTCTGGAAGTTCACCCAGGCGATACTTCCCGTTGACCGCTACGACATGGACATCCGGCGGCCTCAGGGCAAGGAGTATTATACGGTTTACTGGGCTGCCATAGAGCATGACAAGCCGGTGATAGACGGCTACTTTGAACTCAAGCCTTTTTTTGTTTGGCGATGGAGCCGGAACCTCGACGGCGGAGTATGGGGGAGCAACAGCCCCGGCATGATGGAACTGCCCGACATTAAGCAGGCGAACAGCACCCGCGCCGATTATTCCCGCATAGTACAGCAGATGGGACGGCCGCCCGTCAAGGCGACCGACGGGCTGAACGGAATGATCAACCTTAGACCTAACGGCGTGACCAGCCTCCGCCCCGGTGAAGATTTTGCGCTTGTGCCGGTCACCGGGAACCCCCAGGGAATAGGCGATGACCTTGAACGCCTGCACAAGGCTATCAATGAAGCGTACTATACGGACTTTTTTTTAATTCTTTCCCAAAACATGGAGAAACAGAAAACCGCGACGGAAGTAGCGGGTATCCAGGGCGAGAAGGCGGCGCTCATGTCAGCCTTTTACGGGCGGCTGTCGGCGGAGTTTTTAGAACCGATGCTGGAAGATTTATTCAGCCTCGAACTATTGAGCGGCAGGATACCCAGGCCCCCCGAAAGCCTGATGCAACAGGACCGGAGGATACGGCTTGACATGATAAGCCCGTTAGCGCAAATGCAAAGACGCTATTTAATGCTGGGGAGCAGCCAGCAGGCCGTAGGCGAAATCACAGCCCTCGCGCAGGTTAACGCCCAGGTCCTCGACAATATTAATTTCGACCAACAGGTACGCGACATAGCTGACGCCTATGGTTTGGATAAACGAATCATCTACGACATGGCCGATGTAGAGCGGATGCGGCAGGCAAGGGCCCGGGCACAGCAGCAGGCTCTCGCCCAAGCCCAGCAATTAAGAGGGCTTGAGGTTGGCAGTAAAGCCCTGGCCAATGTCAGCAAAATACCGCCTGAACTACTACGGCAGGCGGAAGGAGGAATGCAGTGATTCCCGCAGGGACTCAGGAAACCGCCAAACAGGAGCTTGAAGAGCGTAAAATTTTCAGGCGCGTATTCGGAACCGGGGACGGGAAGAACGTTCTCGCCTGGATATTGAACGAATGCGGTTATTTTTCGCAGGAAGCAAAGAACGTCGATCAGCTTCTTATCGCGTTCAGCAACCGGCTGCTTTGCAAGGTTGGAATAAACCACCCCGGCAACCTGTTTGAGGACGTCGCGATCCGCGTGGATTACGCAAATGATCGCGATCTCGAAGCAATAATCACAAACGGAGGACCGGATGAACCTATTGATTAAAGGATTGACGCTGCTTCTCGCGGCGGACGGCGGAGGAGGCGGGGGAAGCACGCCGCCGGAGCCGCCCCCGGCCCCGGCAACGCCGCCCGCGGCGGCGCCGGAGAGCGTCCCGCCCGCCGCGGACGGAGAGGTAAGCGAGGAATGGAAGGGCTGGTGGGCAGGGCAGCTTCAGAAGGAGACCCGCGAGAAACACAAGGACGCCCTGCTTGGGCTGAAAGGAAAGTCGCTCGGAGAAGTATTTGATGATTATTTCAGCGGCCGCGCCAAACTGCAAAACGCCGTAGTGTTCCCCGGGAAAGACGCGACGCCTGAGGAGATAGAAACGTTCCTGAAGCGTATGGACATCCCCAAGACGGCGGACGAATACGGCCTGGACCCGAAGATGATCCCAAGCCCCGACACCGATGAAAGGAAAGCGGAAGCGGCAAAAGAGCTGTCGGGTTTTTTCAGAAGTATCGGTCTCACAAAGGGCCAGGCAAAACAGATGTACGAACGATACGTCGGGATCGTCAAAAACGTGAACGAGGCCGTAGTCTCGCGGCAGAACGCCCTGACGGACACCTTTGAAGAACGGCTGCTTAAGGATATCGGCGATGAGAAAACAGCCGCGGAAACCAAGGAGTATTTCAAACGCGCCCTGATTGCCCTGGGAGACAAGCAGCTTGTACAAGAATTGAACCAGAGCGGCATGATGTATAGCACCGCGTTTGTACGGGGCCTTGCCGATATCTGGAAGGCGGGGAATCAGGAGCCGCCCATTGTCCAGGGAAGCAACAGCCGGGAAGAAAAGCAAAAAGACGCGCTGCCGAAAGGTACGCAGTTTCAGGAACGCTACGGAAACAGGAGGAATTAATATGGCTGGAATTTTAGACGAAGTAATGGACGGCATCACGGCGAAAGAAAAGCTGACGCCGCCTCCGGCAACGGCCCCGGCAGCGCCGCCGCAGGCATCACCGCCCCCGGCGCCGCCGGCAGCGCAAACCACTCCCCCCGCATCGGGGGAAAAAGGGATGCATGTGTACAGCGATGACTTCAAAAAGAAATACGGCGAGCGAAAAAAGCCCGCTTAATTTGAGGAGGATTAACCAAATGGATTTCGGTGAAGCGATCAGGCAGTGCAAGCAAGGCAAAAGAATTGCCCGTACTGGATGGAACGGGAAAAACCAGTATGTATTTCTTATTCCCGATTATACTTTCAGACGTGAGGAGATTCCCGCCTTGAAAGATGACCCACGAGAGGAAATATCGTTTTGGGGTTGTTTTTGTATTATGACCACAAGCGGGAAGGTACAGATGGGATGGCTTGCTACACAATCCGATATGCAGGCTGTCGATTGGGAAGTAATTCATGATTGCGGAGGCTTGACAAAACAGATTTTATGATTGTATATTAAATATAACAGATCATCTTGCTGACATCAGCAGGATGATCACCCACCAGCATAGCTAGGTGGAGCGGAGACGCTCCAGGCAATGCGATCTAGCAAGGAGACCCGGCATAACGGGCATGGAGGAGACAGAAAGGGGCAGGCCAGCCCTGAGTACCGATCCGGCCATGTTGGTTACTTGAGGGGGACCCGAGGGTGAGCAGGATTAAATAAATCCTATGCCCGAAGTGTCCCCGGACAAAAACGGATTGTTTTTGAGGAGTGACTATCATGGCAGTTTTAGCACAGAACAAGCCGTTCACATTGGCGGAAGCCAACAAGATGAGCGGCAACATAGAGACCGGCAACCTGCTGGCGGACTTCCAGCAGAGAAACGCCTTTCTTGACGAAGTAACCTGGTTTCCCACCACCCACGGATCGCACACCGAAGAATTAAGGGCAAAATATCTGGAAGGCGGCGAGTTCACCGAAATTAATACGGGCATCCCCCAGGTAGGCGGCACCGCCGACATCCTGAAAGAGCCGGTAAAGATTTACGAAGGTGAAAGCGTCGTACCGGATAAAATCCTGCAGTTCGCGGACGAACCTTATAAGGCGCGCGACACCTATGACACCATAAACCTTGAGGGAATTTTACAGGATTTCAACAAGCGTATCCTGTACCCAAAGGCGGCCGGAGACACCAAGGCGTTTAAATCGCTTACCGAACGGAAAAACCTTGTGGACCCGAAAAACTTTGTATTTTCGGCAGGCGGCGAAGGCACCGGGCTCACCAGCGCGTGGCTGTTTGAATTCGGGAGCAAGGGCTTTCATTTCATCTACGGCAAGCACACCAGCCCCGGCCTTTCCAACGAGGACCGGGGAATGCTCAACCGGCCCGCGCCTGACGGGACAGGATTTCACGACGTATGGATACGCCGGTACTCCATCAACGCCGGTATCGTTGAAGGCAGCAAGCGGGCATTCATGCGCTTGTGCAATATCGCCGTAGATCCGGACGATCCGGCCCATTTTGATCCGAAGGTACTTATCCTGATGATGAAACCCTATCTCCCCACCCCCGGAGGCGGAAACGCCGTTCTGTTTGTACCGCCCAGCGTCTACGGGCAGATTGAAGCCGCAGCCTGGGACAAGGGGAATGCGAGTATCACCATCAGCGAGATTCAGGGATTCGGCTTATTGCCGAGGATCGTCGGCATTCCCGTGCGCCCCTGGGATGCCATCAGCGAAAACGAAAGCGAAGTTGACGCGGCGTAAGGAGGAAACAAATGACAGATTACCTTAACAGGTTCGGGGCCACTACCAACACCGGATCGGCGAACGTTCTTGACTTCGGCGCGATTGATCCCCGCTCCGCCATGCAGACCCACCGCACGGGAGAGCAGCACGAGGCGACCGTTGTGTTCCACGTAAGCGCCGACATCGCTTCCGGGTCCGTGACGCCGAAGATACAGGACAGCGCGGACGGTACGACCTGGGCCGATCTTGCGGTTGGGCAGGCCGTGGCAACCCCGAAGGCAGGGGTGTTCGCGTTCATACCGATGCCTAAGATACACAAACGGTATGTCCGCGCCGCCACAGCCGCGGCGGCAGCCGGCGTTACCGCTTATCTTGAACCCGGCCCCCGCAAGCCGGAGAAATAATCAGATACGCGCCGGCGTAAAACCCGGCGCAATCTATTTTCAGGAGGACAATGTGAAATTTCTTTGTAATACCGAATTTATCCATAGCGGGGCAAGGGCGTATTTCTCCGGCACCGTATACCACGATATTACGGAGGCGGAAGCCGGGAAGCTGATCAATCTGGACAGAAAGAAACCCCTCGGCGCTCTTTCGTTTTTTACTCCCGTGGACGAAGAAGCCGTCAGCTTTGTAAAGACGGCCGGGCGCAATTCCGAAAAGACCCTAACCGCCGCCCCGCCCGCAGACGGCGACGGCGGAAAAACCGGAACAAGCGCCCCGCCTAAACCGCCCACCAGAGCGGAACTGATCGCCGAAGCAAAGAACCTGGGCATCCGGGGCGCCGACCGGATGAACGCCGGGGAGTTGAAGGAAGTCATCCTGGCCATGAAACAGGACGCCGTCAGCCCGCTCACAGGCGGAACCGAAGAAGGCACAGGCGGCGCGCCCGCGGCTTAAGGAGGAAAGCCTTGTTCGATGTAGAGCACGTGCTTTTTACGGGCCCTGATGATCCCAAAATAAGGGAAATAACGACCCGGATGTCCCGCTTTGCCTGTAATCTTGATACGGAGCAGGAACGGTTAGCCGAAAAAGCGTATATTGCCGAGACAAAAACCCCTATTGTGTTTTCACGGTATACACCGGACAAGGTAAGTTCCGAAAAGAACGTGTATTTAATAACAAAGCGGGAAAAGAACGGAAGCAGGGTTTTTCTTGCGCCCGGAGTTTTAGCTTTTATAATGTTTATACAAAAAAGACTCAACGAAAAAACCGTTAAAGACGCGCAGTCCGACTTTTCGGATTATTTTGTAAAACAGATTAAAGGGGCCCGCACGGACAACAACGATATTCTGATTGACGGAAAAAAAGTAATGGGCATGACTATTTTGTATAACGAGTTATACAACACGGCAATAGTCCGTTTCGTGCTGACCATGAAATCAGAATTCGTGAGAAGCATGACCGGCGCTGACGATTTTGCGGAAACAAAATATAAAAATATTACCGGGGTGTGCGATGAAACCGGAATGAGCGAGGATACAATCCGCACAATGGTTAACGGCTTTGTTGAAACAGTAGTATCATGGAGGGGCGAGAATGATCCTGACTGACGGCGTTGACTACACCGCAAGCTGGACGCAGATATGCAACCGCGCCCTGGGGCGGCTTGGCGACGCGACTATTACCGATTTATCGGACGGCACAAAGAACGCTGAATATTGCGGCCGGTTTTTACCGCAGGCCGTTGAGTACGTCCTGGGACAATATGACTTCAATTTTGCAAGACGCCGGCAGCGGCTTGCCCCAAACGCGGAAAAGCCGGTATTCGGATGGAAAGAGCAATTTAATTATCCGGCTGACTGCTTACGGCTCGTAAAGGTTTACGGCGGACACAGCCGGACGCCGGAGGAGGCCGGGCGAGTTCCGTACCAGGTGGAAAACGGAAAAATACTCGCGGATACCGACGAGCTGCAAATTATTTACATAGCCCGGCCCGACGACCCGAATCAATTAACGCAATCGGCAAGGAACGCGATCAGCACGCATCTTGCCTACCTTTTGGCTACCGCGCTGACCTCAAACGAACAACTGATAGCGCTGATAGCGGCGGAAAGCAAAGGCGCGCTTGAACTGGCAAAAACAGCCGACGCGCAGATGAATTACGACCCGCAGGCGGACGGACAGGAATTCCACACGGAGGCAAGGAAGGGATGAATATAAGCCTGCTGTTTAATTATTTTTTAGGCGAGACCAGCCCGCTAATCGCCGGACGGATTGACACCCGGGAAAACGAAATGGGGGCAAGGCGCATGGAGAACCTGATACCCATGCTGACAGGCGGCATACGGAAACGGCCCGGTACGTGGTATGACGGAACAACAAATAATAACCTTCCGGCGAGGCTCATTGACTGGCTGCTTTCGGACGGGAGCTGCATACTCATTGAGCTGTCGGCCGGGGCTACCCGCGTATGGCGGGAGGCGGATACCCAGGAAGGGAAGTACCGGGTGACCCAAACGCTGGCCAACGGTTACACGGCGGAGCAGATTGAAGGCATACAATATGCCGCGTCCGCCAATAACCTATGGCTGGTCCACCAGGCGCGGCCCCCGCTGAAATTGGCCTGGAGCGGGAGCGCCGTTACCGAAGAGCACCCCTCGTTCACCGGAAAGGACTTCACGTCGGAGGGCAGCCGTCCGGGGGCCGTAGCGTTTGACGCGGGCAGGCTGTGCTTTGCGGGAACGGCAAACGAACCGAACCGCATTTATTTGAGCCGGCCGCCCGACAGCATGACCGGCCAGGACCGGTATACCGATTTTACGGCGGGGGACAATCCGGCGGACGCTATTGTGCTGGAAGAAAACGACATGCACGGCAGCCGGATACAGTGGATTGCCGCAAACCGCAGGCTGCTCGCCGCTACCGGGCGGGCAACATGGAGCGATACCGGGGAAGTACCCACGCCGGCTACATTCGACATGAACATCATTGAATACGCCGGAGCGGACGGGATACAGCCGCGGGGCACAAAAGAAATCATGGTGTACGCCGGACGGGGAGGGAAAACGCTCCGCGCCCTTGTTTGGAACCAGGACAGCCAGGGCAGCGGGTTTATCGATACGGATATTTCAGATCGGGCGGCGCACCTGTTCACCGCCGGTGTTAAAGACCTGGCGGTCTCTGACTATCCGTACCCGGTGATATGGATTGTAACCGGGGCGGGCGAGTTGATAAGCTGTACGGTCAATATCCGCGCCGGAGTATTGGCGTACGCGCGCCATCCGACAGAAGGAAGCGTGGAAGCCGTAGCGTCAGCCCCGCAAAAAACAGGCGACGTGGTTTTTTTGGCGGTAAAACGCGGAGAGGCGCGGAACGTCGAACATCTGATCCTTGAAGACCTGGTCAGCGCCGATTACGCCGAAAGCCACTACGTTGACGCGGGGGAAAGCCGGGCATACGCCGCGCCCGCAAAAATCTTAACCGGATTACAGCGCTTCGCGGGGAAAAGCATCAGGGTATTCGCGGACGGGGCGGCTGAACCGCCCGTGCGGGTGGATGAAGGCGGGGCGGCGGAACTGCAAAACAGCGTTACGAACGTTCACCTGGGGCTGGCATACCGGTCGGTATTCGTCCCCAATACCAGGGTTTTGCCGGCAAACGGGACCTCCAAAGGCAAAAAACACCGCATAGAGAAAGTAACCATACAGCTTTATAAATCCCTCGGCGGCCGCGCCGGAACCGATGAAGCAAAAACGGAACAACTCATCACCCAGCGGCTTGGAGGGTACGTGCTCGGATCGGCGCCGGAGCCGTTCACCGGCGACATTGACGTTACCGTTTCGGGAACTATCGACACCGAAGGGAAGCTGGTAATTGTACACGAGGATCCGGCGCCCTTTACCCTGCTCTCGCTGGTTGAGCGCGTGGCAATACTGGAGGCTTAAACTATGGCGGTAACAGCAGGAGTTGTCGGAGCTATAGCAGGCGTGGCCGGAGTCGGGGTGGGAATAGCCGGACTCGTCACCGGCACCCAGCAGGCCAAAAAAGCAAACAAAACAGCGCAGCAACAGACCGATATCGCCCAGCAGCAAACAGATATCTCCAGAGAACAGCTCGACATCCAAACCAAGAACAGCTACCTGAGCGGCCTGAACTCGATCCGCGATTATGAAAAGAGCATCGCGGACCTTGAAGCCGCAAACATACAGTACGGCATTGACATCCGGGACGCGGCAAGCCAGGTAGACAGCTACGATAAATGGCTGGCGAATTACGGCGGGCAGTACGCCCAGGAGACGGCCGGCAAACAGGCGCAGACAGACCAGCTCATGGCAAGCGGAAAGGAATCCTACGAGAACTTCTTAAACGCGATAGGTTACAGCGACGCCCTGGCCGGGGCAGCCGGCCGGAAAGGAGGGAATACATCACAGGGCAAATCCACAGGGGCGCTTGATCAAAAACTGGTGGACTATGTGGGAGCGGACAGAACCCTTGACGCCAACGGCGGCTTATACGGATCGCAGCTCACCGCGGCAAACCTTGAGATGGAGCAGCTCAAGGTTGACCTGGACTTCCAGCGGCAGGAGATGGAAGCGAACCGGGCCAATACCCTTTCGACAATTGCCGATTACCAGAAAGCTATCGAACTGACAGACCAGAGCATTGCAAACAGCATGGTAGCAAAGGATGACTTGCAATACTTCATTGAGCAGAATTTCGGAAACGGAACGGTCTCCTACTACAGCGATAGAACGCAGAACACAACGGGGCTGAAGTTGGAGGGGGACTATAAGCCTATCGTAGACTACTGGAAGACGGACTCGGGGCCGCCGGTGACAGCGGGGAGTACATACAAAAAAACAAATTCGGCTCTTATTAATATCAGGGGGTAAGTGTAAGACTTATACGCATAGACTATAACCCGCTCCGGCGTTCCAAGGGGGCGATCCACGAAGCGGAACGCTCGCGATACCTCGAAGGGGACATCCGCCTTTCGCAGCGCTACGCCGAACTCGACCGGCGCAGCCTTGGCCTCCAGGGGCGGCAGGTAGATCTGCAGCAAAAACAGGTGAACCTCCAGCGGCAGCAGGTAAATCTTTCAAGAGAAGCGCTGGTGACGAGCACCATACTTAAGGGAATATCCCTCGCCAATGATTTTGCCGCCAGTGTCTTTAGCATGGGCCGTCAGATATACAACATACAACAGCAACAGCAGCAGATGGAATTTTCCAAATTCCAGGCCGACACGCTAAACATGGTGGACGAGATCAGGGCGAAGGACGATTATAACGGAAACCGCGGCCATATAGGGGAAGACGGCAATTGGTTTGACACCGACGCGCAGCGCGGCTTCATGGCGCAGAGGATGCAAGAGGCGGAACAGCGCTTCGGAGAAAAAGGGGTGCAGAAAATGGACACCCTGTTCTACGCCATAAGAGTAGAAAACGAGAAGGCCGGTAGAGACGCCTTAAAGAAAGACACGCTGAATACAGGCTTAGCCGCTACGCAGGTACTTTACGACCGGCAGGTAGCATCGGGTACCGGCGACTTTAGCCCGGTGGAGGCCATGATACGCACCCTGCCTATAACCGACGAAGCGCAAAACGCATTGATTATCGCTAAAAAAAGCCAATTCCAAATAGACTTCACGACAAATGACGCCATCAGCATTGGCAGAACGCAGGGCATTGCCAAAGCTGAAGAATACGCGCTCCAAAGCGGGCTGCCCCAGGAGACCATTTCAGCAATCATGGGGAAGGTCCAGGACGCGGATAATAAGGCCGTAACAGCGGGAAAGGCGGCGGCGAATCAGGCGTTTGACGAAGTACTCAAAAACGGCGGTACGCCCAGAGAGGCTTATGACAACGCCACAAAAACCGACAGCCAAAATCCGGACGTTATCTCCGCGATAAAAGCGGCGGCCGATGCAAGGCTGGCCAAAAGCAACGAAGATCAGTTTGCCCAGGACTTAATGAGCGCCGAGACACTTGAGGATTATGAAGCGCTCAAGGAAAAACATAAAAGCGGCGGAACATACGCGGCTAACTATATCGGGCAGGAAGCGCAGCAAAAAAAACATGACGATACTATCACCGCTCTGGCTGAAAAAAAGAAGCTCTCCATACTTGAGGAGCGGTTTTATCACGAAGTCAACGGCGCGACACTGGATGAGCTTAAAGCCTTAAAGCCTAATTACGCGGAAGGCGGGGAATACGAACCCGCCTATGAAGGTTACGGCAAGCTTCAAAAAGAGCGCTACGATTATATCTCCAAACGGATTAGCGATATGGAGAAAGCGGCAACGCCTCCGGCCGGAAAGGAGCCGCCCTATCAAAATACCCTGGAACTGGCCTATAAGTTCCGGGACGGTTTTTGGGCCGGGACACTAATAAACAAAGAAACAAAAAACCCGTATACCGGGCCTGAAGTAATGGCCGAAATATACAAACTCGATCTCAAATCGGAA
This sequence comes from Treponema sp., assembly GCA_031257595.1. GTDB lineage: Bacteria > Spirochaetota > Spirochaetia > Treponematales > Breznakiellaceae > JAIROH01. The sequence goes on from JAIROH010000100.1 coordinate 15,642, forward strand.
GACCGATCGGAAATTCTCCGGGAACTGCTGGCGGGGACAGACGGCAAGTATACCCTGGCGGCCCAGGCATTTGCGGGGTGGGATACTTACGCAGCGGCGGAAGAAGCCAAATTGAAACCGGGCAGCCCCGAGCGTATAGAACTTGAAAAGCGGCACAAAGACACCCGGACAATGCTCGGCCAAATGTTTTTTCAGGGGCTGGTTAAGCCTGAAGATATGCGGGCTTTTGTTGAGAAGTCAAAGAATCATGAAATCGCGCAAATGCTGGACAAGGGGCTGACCTCCGGCAACATCGCGGAAGCAAGGCGGCAGTCAATCCTCGGCGGATTTGACCGCCTGCAATATCTCCAGTATGACGAGAACGGAAACCGGTACCCGGCCTGGGTTAACGGCTCGGAGAAGATATTTAACGATCTCAACGTCCGGGATACGCAGGCCGTTGAGGACTTCCTCAAAGCCGGCGACTGGAAAATAGACGCCCCCGCAGGCGCGGACACAAACACGCTCGGCGTATTTGTGGAAAGGGAGCCGGGAGACCGCACGGGAGAAGTCATTTTTAATCTGAAGAACGGAAAGGGAGAAACCGCGACGGTCCGCGTCGGGGTGAACGGCACGCTGGAAGAAAGAGTGGAAGAAGGAGGCCGTACCCTGTGGGTTCCTTTTGACAAAAAACTATCCGAAGGAAGAACGGCGAAACTGGCCCGGTACGAGGCGGCCCTTCCGGCGGATATAAAAACCAAAATTGAAAATGCCGCGCGGAACGCTCTTGACGGGGCCAGGACCGGCGATCCGGCGCAGTATAGCGATTACCTGAGAGTAAACCTGACCAAGGCGTTGGGAAACAGGACATCCACCGAAGCGGGCAGGGCTTACATTGAAGCCAAGATGGAAGAATTCAGACAGAACATGAATCTCAAGCCGGCCGCCCCGTCAATGAGAGGCGTCGGCAGTCAAAGGAATGCGCTCAGGAGGAGGGGTCTGTAAACAACGATTATCTTGACTATATAAGAAACCGGCAATTTGCCGCGATAAATGATCCCGCGTCTCCCGAATACCAGGCCATAGCGGAATCCCAGCGGCGGGCCGCGGAAAAAAGACAGGCGTTTGACGAGTATACCGCCCGGGCGGACGCCGAGCGGAAAGCCTTTAACGACGCAAAAAGCGACTACTACAAGGCAATCCGGGAGAAGTACAGCGATTACGCTGATTTAGGCTGGGAGTTCCGGGACGAGGACTATCTCTTTATTGACGCGATACAGCCCGCCATCGAAAGCGCCGAGGACCCGCAATTGCTTAAAGAGCGGATAGCGGCGGCGGGGATGTACTCAAACCTGTTCCAGGTCCCGATAGGTACGGCGTTCCAGAACCTTGAGAGTTTCCACCAGCAGTGGACCGGAAAAAACTTTGTGAAGAAAACCGGATTAGAGGCGGTAGCGGACAGCATCGCGCTGAATTTCGCTACCGCCGAATACAACCGGCTTGCCAAGGAGCTCGCGAAATCAGGCGGCAGCGATCCCGTTTTGCTGGAAGCCGTACAGGAACACGAGCGGCTGATAGACCGGCTTAAAGACCACGCGCCTAAGGTATGGCAGGACGATTATGTGAAGATGGGCGGCTGGCATGACGTGGGCCAGTCTCTCCGCCTGGGGCTCCGTAACGTCGCCACTTCCATTGCGGAGAACGCCGGGCCTATTGCCACCGGCATAGCGGCCGCGGGGCTTGCCTGGACCGGCGTCGGCGCGATAGCCGGAGCGGCGGGCCTGTCGTCAACAACTTCCGCCCTATTGGCGGCGGGGGCAAGCCGGACGGCGATAGCGGGAAGTACCTATCATTCCACCTGGGGCATCAAGTACCGGGAAATGACCAGCCAGGGAATCCCCCACGATATAGCCCAGGCGTACGCAAAAATTGACGCGGGGATAGAGGGAATAATCGAAGCGGCGTTAGGCGGCCTGGAATCGGCGGGCGGGAAAGCCATAGCAAGATCCATCATACCCGAAGCGGCGGGCAGGGCGGCCAACCGCTGGTTTATCAGCGGGAAAATGAGCCTTTCGGCGAAGGCGGCGCTCCGGTGGCTGCGGGAAGGCTTTGAAGAAGGCAGCGAAGAAGTATTATCTGGAATCGGCGGCGGTTATATGTTCAATATGGCGGCGGACGCGGCGAACCTGCGGCGGGCGGAACTGCTGCAAAAAATCGCGGAGGAGCCGTTTGAAGAAATACGCAAGGAGCTTGAAAAGGAACTGGAGAACCATCCGGAGGTAGACAAAAAGGAATGGGGAGACATTCTGCGCGAAGCTAAAGACGGCGGCGTTGCCGGATTTCTTACCGGGCTTATCCTCGGCATCCCCGTTGAGATTGTGCAGTACAAGGCCGACGTACAGGCGGCCAAAACCCTCGCGGGCATCGCGAAGGACTCGCCGAATGAAGCCGCGTTCAGGGAAAATCTAAAAAAAGCGGAGGCGGGAGGCTTCAATAATCCGTTTACCGAGGGCATGAAGGCAGAGGAGGAAGCCGCCCTGCTTTCAGATATTTACAAAGTACAGCAGGAGCGCATAACACCCGAAGAACGGGAAGCAAAGCAACAAGCCGGACAAAACGCCGCCGCCCTTGCCGAAGTGACCGACTACAGCAACGCCGATGTGGAACACATCGAGGAGCTTGACGAGAACGGGAAGCCAACCGGGGGCGCCCAACCGGAACTTGTCACCAATGCCGAAGGCGACATTTACCGTAACGAGGACGGACGGCTTGAGACCGCCGAATACACGGACGTCACGGAAGACGGCGGTATTGAAGGCCGCTATGTGGCCGGGGACCCCCGTACGCCCACGGAGGACGGAAACCGGTACGGCTATATAAACTACACCGAAAAAGACGGCGTCATCACGATTGACGATTTCAAGATGTTTGCGGGATACGAGAGACTCCGGGGAGACTTTTATCATCAGTTCGCGGAGGCCCATCCGGGACAGAATATTGTGTGGAACCCGAAGAACGAGGGAAACATTTCGCTTAGGGAAGAGCTCGTCAACGCCAATCCCCGCGGACCCAAAAACGGGCTTAATTATTTTGAGAACGCGGAACAGGCGCCGGTAAGCGCGGAGGCCCGCGAAGTGGCCCGGCGTTTCTCTCCCTACCTCAAGAACTCGACCCCGCTTGAAACGGCCCTTGCCGTGGAGACGTTCAGGGCCTTTTACCAGAAGCG
>JAIROH010000115.1 GCA_031257595.1 Treponema sp.
CGGATGGAATCCAGACTTCCATCCGCGGCGGAATCCCGGCGGCCGATGGAATCCATGTCACCGATTATCCAGTCCGGTTTTGCGCCGGCGGCCTCGGCGGAAAACAGTCCCGAATCCGCGGCGGCGACAAGCGGGGTTTCCCCCCTGGCCCGCGCTTCTTCCAGTACGGCCCACGGACGATCCGGTCCTTTTCCGCCGGTAAACACAATCCCCAGCTGGTCGTTATCCATACCAAAGGATTGTAGTATACTCATCCGCAATGGGCAATCTGAAAATTCACCCTCTGCTGAGGGAAATAGCAAATATCTTTATCGCTTCGGGAAAAGAAGTCTACCTTGTGGGCGGCGCGGTCAGGGACCTGCTTTTGGGACGGGAAGCCGTCGACTGGGATATCGCCACCAACGCGCGCCCGGAAGAAGTAATCGGCCTGTTCAGGAAAGTAATACCTACGGGGATAAAACACGGTACGGTTACAATCCGCTACAAAGGCAGATCGGTTGAGGTAACAACCTTCCGTACCGAGTCGGGCTACAGCGACGGCCGCCGTCCCGACCGGGTACGTTACGCGGCCACTATAGAGGAAGACCTGTCCCGCAGGGATTTTACGATGAACGCGGCGGCGATAAAGCTTCCCGAAGGAAGCCTTACCGATCCGTTCGGCGGCCGGGACGACATAAAGCGGCGTCTTATCCGCTGCGTGGGAAATCCCGCGGAGCGCTTTGCGGAAGACGGGCTGCGTCCCCTGCGGGCGCTTCGTTTCGCCTCACAGCTTGGTTTCGATCTGGACGAGGCGACCCACATGGCCATACGCGGCGCCCTTCCCACGACGGCAAAGGTGGCTTCCGAGCGGATACGGGATGAAATCGACAAGATCATCGCCTCGCCGAATCCCGTCCGGGGCTTCAGGCTTATGGAAGAAACGGAACTCCTCCACCTGCTGCTTCCCGAACTTGCCGCCTGCCGGAACGTCGATCAAAAAGGTTATCACCGTTTCGACGTGCTGGACCATTCGTTCCTTGCCTGCGGCTATGCGGCGGAAAAAGGCTTTTCGCGGGAAGTGCGCATGGCCGCCCTGTTCCACGACATCGGAAAACCCGCCGTAAGGCGGCCGGGCGAAAACGGGATCTGGACTTTTTACAACCACGAACGGGAGTCGGGAAAGCTCGCCTTTGAAATCATGGACCGTTTCCGCTATCCGAACGCGGTTATCGAAAAGGTCTTGAGGCTTATCAAGGAACACATGTTCCACTACGAAGACAACTGGACCGACGCCGCGGTCCGCCGCTTTATCATCCGCGCCGGAGAAGAGCTTATTCCGGAACTGATGCAGCTCCGCCTTGCCGACACGGCGGGCACAACCGGAACCGCCCCCGATCCCGCCGCGCTGCTTCCGTTCACAAAGCGGATCGAAAAGGTCCTCGCCCAAAACAGGGCGCTTTCCCTCAAAGGCCTCGCGGTAAACGGCAGGGATCTGCTTGCCGCCGGCGTCGCTCCGGGCAGACATGTGGGGATCATCCTCAACGAACTGCTTGAGGCCGTCGTCGAGGACCCGGAGCTGAACAACCGGGAAAAACTACTGGAAATCGCGGGGAATATCAATAAACGCTATCTATAGCGTTCTGAAAAAATCAAACACCAAAATGATAGTTTTAGTTTATGTCCGCGCAAGTTTTTCCCAGGCGAGACGGGCCGCTTCCTGTTCGGCGGCTTTTTTGCTGTGTCCGGTACAGGGGCCATAGGATTCGCCGTTCACCGTTACCTGAATAAAAAAAAGCCTGTCGTGTTCCGGGCCGGACCTTTTAACCAGGCTGTAGACAGGATAGGATTTATACACCCGCTGGCAGTATTCCTGAAGCAGGGATTTGTAGTCCTGGGCGGAACGGTTTTCCAGGACTTTGACGATTTCCGGAGCGATCCGCCGGGATACAAAATTCCAGGCGGCCTTGAAACCGGAATCCAGGTACACCGCGCCGATAAGGGCTTCCAGGGTGTCGGCCAGGATGGCCTTCTTTGTACGGCCGCCGGTTTGCTCTTCTCCCTTTCCCAATATCAGCATCCTGTCGATCCCGTTTTCCAGGGCTATGCCGGAAAGGATCTCTTCGGAAACCACTACACTTTTGATCTTGGCAAGCTCTCCTTCGCTTTTTTCGGGGAGCTTTCCGTAAAGAAGCGACGCGGTCACCGCTCCCAGAACGGAATCGCCGAGAAACTCAAGACGCTCGTTGTTATCTTTTCGGCCGACTTCGTTACAACTGGAACGGTGGGTAAAGGCAAGATTCAGAAGATCCGGATTTTTGAATTTAAGACCCGCGGCTTTGGAAAAAGCCTGTAATGTTTTTTTCCGTTCCGGATCAATAAAAACATGAGCCGTTATCCGCTCTTTTTTTTTCGAAGCGGATAACGGCTTTCCCTGCGGAAAAGCCACAGAAGCTATTTTTGCTGAGACTTGATGTATTCGTAGGCGTCCTTGACGGTCTCGAATTCGTTGGCCTTTTCATCGGGAATCGAAATACCCATTTCTTCCTCGATGGCATACACCAATTCATAAGTATCAAGACTGTCGGCGCCCAGATCCTGCCGGAAAGTGGCTTCCATGGTTATTTTATCAGCGTCAATTTCGAGTTTTTCAGCTATCAGTTTTTTCATCTTCTCAAACAATTCGTCCATTACGTTTTACTCCTTCTGAAATTAAACCTTGGAATCAGGTACAATAACCTGTTTGCCCCGGTAAAAACCGCATTTTGGGCAAGCTCTGTGAAGCAGGACTTTGTTGCCGCAACTGGAACAGGTCACCAAATTTGAAGCTGTCAGTTTCATATTAATGGACTGCCGGCGGCTGGTCCGCGCTTTCGACGTTTTTGCTCTGGGTACTGCCATACAACCTCTCTTCGATATAAGCCGGATATAAACCAGCCATTTATTTTATTCTAACAAAAAACACCTCTTTTGTCAATCTGCTTTTCGGTTAGATTTTACGATGAGGCATTACATCTGCCCGGAAACAGTTCCAGCAATTTTACTTTTCAAAGAAATACCAAGTTTTGGAAGACTTTTTCACCACTAAGACGAAAAAGTCGAAAAAGGTTTTGGAAGAAAATCCTCCTTTTTCCTTTCCTTTTTCGGCTTCTGCTTTCTTATTAACCGCGAGAGCGGTCTCCCGTATGCGCCCGTCGCGGCAGATTGCCGAATGCCTTTGTTTGACAAGGGGGGCGGCGGAAAGCTCCAGGCGGGCATCCGACATCCTGTGGAAAAAGCGACGCCAAAGCGTCCGTCAGAAAAGGCGATGATCGGCTAGGAGCCTGTTGCGCTTGTGGATATTTTTGCATACTTATGCAAAAATATCCCGATTTACGGGCTCCTTTGGCAGTTTGCATGGTATAAAAATTCACTTTCGTGAATTTTTATACGGT
>JAIROH010000196.1 GCA_031257595.1 Treponema sp.
CAGTTCATAGCCGCCGGTAAACAGTTCTTTTCCGAGGGCGGCAAGGAGAATTTCCAGTTCTTCCCGCCGGTCAAATTTTTCTTCGTTTTTTACGTTTATTTCTTCATCAAGCAGCCTGAGCCTTGCCAGGGCGTCTTTGATTGAGACGATTTTCTGCTCCGAATCGGCTATTTCCTGCCTAAAACGGCGGTACTCGCTTTCTTCGCCGGAAAGAGCGCCGTCTTTAAGCCGTTCAAAAATAGATTCTCCGAGGTTTTCAAGAACCTTGTTTCGGGACTGAAGAAATTCCCGCTTTTCTTCATCCAGTTCCCGAATCCGGCTTTTCAGAACGGAATTTTGCCTTTCACCCATACATATAACATTATAGAAGATTTGGGGAGTTTTGAAAATGGCATTCCGGCGACAGGAAGTGCTTTACCCGCCGAGGTACGCTTTTTTAACCTCGGGGTTCGCCGCAAGCTGTTCCGAAGTGCCGCCGGCGATAATTTCGCCTGTTTTAAGCACATAGCCCCGGCCGGCGAATTCCAGGGCGACTTTGGCGTTTTGTTCCACCACTAGTATCGTAATGTTCTTTTCCTGGTTAAGGCGCCGCAGTGCGCGGAACATCTCGTACATCAGCTTGGGGGCAAGCCCCATCGAAGGCTCGTCGAGCATGATAAAGTTTGAGCCGGTCATAAGGGTCCTTCCCACGGCAAGCATCTGCTGCTCGCCGCCGGAAAGAAGCTCGCCCCGCTGTTTACGCCGTTCCTTGAGCCGCGGAAAAAGCTCAAACACAAGGTCCTGGGCTTCGGCGGCGATCTCCGCCTTGCGGGAATCTTTGCGGTGGGAAAACGCGGCAAGCTGGAGGTTCTCCTGAACCGACAGGTTGCCGAAAATGTGGCGGCCTTCGGGGACCAGGGCCATCATATGGTTCTGGACAAGCGCGTGCGGTTCGGCTTTACGGATGCTTTTCCCGTCGTAGAGAATTTCGCCGGAGGTAATAAGCGGAGCCTCGGGTTTGGGAAGCCTTGCCAGGGAAAGCAGGGCGCTTGTTTTCCCCGCGCCGTTCGCACCGATAAGGGTAACTATCTCTCCCCTGTCAATGTTAAACGAAATGCCATGCAGGGCTTCTATGTTTCCGTAGGAAACCGTAAGGTTTTGTACTTCAAGCAGCATAAAAGTCTCCTTTGGGCGTCTTAAAAACCGGAGTTTTTTACAGCCCCTTAAATCGTCCCGTCGCCAAGATAGGCTTTAATGACTTCCGGGTTACTGCGGATCTCGTCGGGATTGCCCTGGGCTATTTCCCTGCCGAAGTCGATCACCTGTATTTTCCGGCACAGCGTCATGATCACTTCCATCTGGTGTTCGATCATCCAGATCGTAAGGTTGAACTTTTCGTGGATCCATTTGATATAGTCGATAAGTTCGCCGACATCCCTGGTGGAAAGCCCCGCCGCGGGTTCGTCAAGCATAAGCAGTTCCGGCTCAAGCGACAGCGCCCTGACGATCTCTACCCGGCGCTGAATGCCGTAGGGAAGGTTCTTGGGATACTCGTAGGCCATGTCGGAAAGGTTGAATATTTCCAGAAGTTCTTCCGCCCGCTCCGTGATCTTCGCTTCCCGTTCCCTGTAACGCTTTGTGTGGAAAAACACGTCGGCGGCGTTGTAACCCAGCTGGTAATGCCGGGAAATGCGTATGTTGTCCAGAACGGTCATTTCGTTCCAGAGCCTGATGTTCTGAAACGTGCGGCCGATCTTCATCGCGGCGATTTCGTGGGGCTTTAGGCCGTTGATCCGTTTTCCCCCGACAAGAATTTCCCCTTCGGAAGGAACGTAAAACCCCGATACAAGGTTGAACACCGTGGTCTTGCCCGCGCCGTTCGGCCCGATAAGGCCCTGGATTTCGCCTTTTTCCAGCGTCAGGCTGATATCCGTTAAAGCCTGCAATCCGCCGAAACGGTGGGTCAGGTCTTTGATCTCAAGATATACGCTCATCTTTTGCCCCCGTTTCCCGAAAACCGGGCCTTGATCCGCGACCAAGCCCAGGGCAGTTCCTTGTTGCCCATGATCCCTTCGGGACGGAACTGCATAAGCAGTATAAGGAGCAGCGGGATAAACACCCATTTAAGAATTTGCAGGGGCTGGAGTATCTGGAGGAGGAACGTAAAAAACACCGCGGAAAGCACCGATCCGGAAAGGCTCCCCATGCCGCCCAGGTATACCATCACCATGCCTTCGGTGGACTTCATTATGTTGAACGAGGCGGGATTGATAAAACCCAGCATGTGGGCGAAAAGCCCCCCGGCCACGCCGGCAAGACCGGACGAAAAGCAGAACGCCAGAAGCTTCATCCTGTTGGTGTTGACGCTCATAATCTCGGCGGATATTTCATCGTAGCGGATTGTGGAAATCCCCTTTCCCAGCACGGAATTCATTAGCCGGCTGATCGCCAGTACGCTGATCGCCACAAAAAGCAGCACCCACAGAACCATCCACGCAATCGGAACAAGGTCCGACATGGCCCGTATCGTGTTTTTCATGCCCATAAGGCCGCGGCTCGCGCCGACAACCTCAAGGTTGTTGATCGCCGTCATGATGATATAGTTCGACGCGATCGTAATGATCGC
>JAIROH010000210.1 GCA_031257595.1 Treponema sp.
GCCAAAAGCGCGTCCATGCGCTTTTCCTTCGCTCCCGCTCGGACGTAAAAACCCTTAGGCCCTGCTTTTCCTCCCTTTTTTTTAATATAAAATGTTCCTGAGAGATACAGGACTCGCCTGGAGGCATCAGGCTTCCTGCCAGCCGCCTCCAGGCCGTGGTTTTTACCAAAAGCGCGTCCATGCGCTTTTCCCTTCGCCCCTGCTCGGGCGCAAAAACCCTTCGAGTCCTGCCGTCTTTTTATCAAAAAACATTTTCCTGAGAGATACAGGACTCGAACCTGCCACCTTCAGCTCCGGAGGCTGACGCTCTATCCAGATGAGCTAATCTCTCTAAAGTATGGAATTACCTGGTTTCTTGCCTAACAAACTTAAATCTATAGAATATAATACCCGATTGGCCGCTTCCTGTCAATGTTTTGTACATCCCCGTAGCAGCAATTCAAAGTTTAACTATTTCGAAAATCCAAAAGACGCCTAAAAAATTTATCGGGGGGCCTGTCTGCCGGCAAAACATGGAGCCCCTTCCCCATATTTTGCCGGCAGACACCCCGCGCTGACTTTTATGAGTGTCTTTTGCCTTATCGTGAACTTTGAATTGCCACATCCCCGCGGAGGCTCATTCGCATTCGAATAGATCGGCGCTTCCTCAGGTCAACGATTCCAGCTTTTCCCGTACCGCGTCGTATTCGAGGTTGTCGATCTGTTCCCGGAGCCAGGGGATAAGGTCCCCGTCCGATTCGTATTCGCAGCCTTCGAGTTCCGCCATGACCTCTTCCATTATCGCGGGTTTGAACCGCATCGAGGCGTCAAGGAGTTTTTCAAGCAGGGCCCTGTCCGGAGCAACGGCCTTTGGTTTTTTACTTTCCGTCGTGGTCTGCAGCAGCTTCCGCAGGTTTTCAAGGCTTGCTTCAACCATCGATATAAACGCGGCGTTTTTTGACGCAACCTTTTCGTAATCCCCGGCTTTCGCGGCAAACTCGAGCTCTTCCGCCCCTCTGCCGATCGCGTCGGCGCAGATACCGTAGCTTGCCCCCTTGAGGCCGTGAACGGTTACCGCGTAATCAGGCAGGGTTTCCCGCGAAAGGGAACGGAGCTTTTCCAGCAGTCCGGGAGTGTGGGTTAAAAACGACTGAAGTATCCGCAGATACACATCCTCGGTTCCGTAACGTTTGAGCCCCGCGGCAAAATCCATGCCGGGAAGCGCCGCGTTTTCCAGTATCCCCGAAGATCCCTGGGGTTCAGAGACCTGTTCCTGTTCGGCCTTCCAGAGGGTCTCTTTGCTTTGCTTGTCCCGTACCCACTGGTTGAGGATCACGTCCAGCCGCATAATGTCGATAGGCTTGGCGATAAAAGCGTTGAACCCCGCGTCAAGGAACATCTCCTCGTTGCCCGCGAGGGCGTTGGCGGTAAGGGCGATGATCGGCACGTTTTTCGCGTATTCGCTGCCGATTTCATTGCGGATGATCCGGGTCGCCTCAATGCCGTCCATGCCGGGCATCATGTGGTCCATAAAGATAACGTCGTATTTCAGCTCTTCCCTGCGGATCTTTTCTATCGCGTCAGGCCCGCTTGACACGCAGTCAATCGTAAGGCCGTAGGGCAGCATAAGTCCTTTTGCCACATCGAGGTTGGTGGCGACGTCGTCCACCACCAGTACCTTCCCGTAGGGCATGCGGGTACGGATCAGGTTTTTACTCCGGTTACGCCTGGTTTCGATAAGCCGGAACGACATGAGGTTTTCCGCCACTTCCTGCCCAATGGGCCTTTCTTCGACAATCCCCTGATGGAGGCGGACGGTAAAAGTGCTGCCTTTCCCGTATTCGCTTTCCACAGTGATGGATCCGTTCATCATCTCCACAAGCTGTTTGGTAATGGAAAGCCCAAGCCCCGTGCCTTCGATCTTCCTGTTTGCCCTGGCGTCAAGCTGGCTGTACTCCGAAAAGAGTTTATCTATATCCTCTTTTCTGATCCCCTGTCCGGTATCGCTTACGGCAAAGATCATAAGCGCGTTTTTATCCTGTTTTTCCCAGCGGACCTGCAGGGTAACGGTTCCCGCCCTGGTATACTTGAACGCGTTGGAGAGGATGTTGTTAAGCACCTGTTTTACCCGCAGTTCGTCGCCGAAGAGCCGGGCCGGCAGGGTGTCGTCAATGTTGAGCTTGAAAACGATAGGCTTGGAACCGATACGGACGATGTTAAGCTGCACCGTATCGTTGATAAGGCTGGGGGTATCGTAGTTTACCGGGATAAGCTCAAAGTTTCCCGCCTCAATTTTGGAAATATCCAGGATATCGTTGATGATCCCAAGCAGCGTGGAGCCGGAGTTGTATATCTTTTCAAGGTCCGCGTGGGCGTCTTCGGGCAGCTCGTTTTGCAGCTGTATTTCCGAAAGGCCGAGGATCGCGTTAAGGGGAGTGCGGATCTCGTGGCTCATCGTGGCAAGGAACACGCTTTTCGCTTTTGACGCCGCTTCCGCCTCTTCCTTGGCCCGGAGGGTTTCGGTAACGTCGTGAAAGAGGATCATGATCCCCTCAACCCTGCCGGACTTGTCCCGCATGGCGGTCGTGTTGGTAGTGTATATCCGTAAATTGCCGCTGCCGTCAATGTCCAGGGTTTCCTCCGATTTTATCGTTCCCTGTTCTTCCATGGCCCGGCCGATGTAGAATTCGGCGTGTTCCGAAAAAACGGCGTTGTTGAAACACTTGAAAACTTCGGAAAAATGCAGGCCGTTAACCAGGCCGAAATTCTGAATCCCCGCCATTTTAAGGAAGGTGTTCGTACAATAGGCGAAACGTCCCTCGCCGTCCAGCAGTATGATGGCGTTGGAACTGTTTTCCAGCATCATGTTCATGAATTTTTCCTGCTTGGTCTGTTCCTCCTTCAATTTCGCGGCCAGCCCGTCCCGGATGGCGGATACTTTTTCAAACCGCATCATTGTATTCTGTTGAGCGGTGAGCTGACGGGTAAGCTTTTTTATCTGGAGCTGCAGGGCGGCGTTTTCTTCTTTCAAGGCCCGCAATTCTTCCGTTACTTCTTCCATTACCATCTCTTATAGAATGCAGATGATCAGCGAATCGTTTTGCAAGTGGTTTACTATCCTGCCGTCACCGAGCCGGGACGGGAATATCTCGCCCCCGGAATACACAAAATGGTAGGGCGTATCTCCCTTTCCCAGGCATTCTTTTACCTTTTCGTGTTCCACCATGGGCTGCATACCCAGGGACCAGTTACGGCCCGCGCAGGAGTACATAAGTATCCCCCGGCCTTTGGCCGCGGCAAGGGCTTCCGTTACCTTTTTTTCGGTGGAATTCACCACATCCTCAAATCCCATCGTAGCCAGGGCGATTGTGGAATTAACCGGAACAGCCCCGCAGAGGATCAGCGCCCCTCCCTCTCCGGCGTCGCCTATACAGGCCCGGATCAGCAGGGAACCGTCTTCCAGATAAATGATGAAGGGCATGGCCGGCAGGCCCGTCACATCGCCGTCTTTAACAATACCGATGGACTCAAGGTACTGTATCGCGGGCATGTTGTTTATGGTCGTAAGGATATTGCGGTTTACCCCGGTTATGATCGCCTTTTGTTTAAGGATGTTTTCCTCATTTACCGAAACGCTTAAAAATTCGGGCGACACATTGCCCACCAGGGCCGCCAGCGCCATCGAGTCCACGTAGAATTCGCCGTTGTAAAACGTATAGCTTCTGCTGTAATCCGGCTCGTTGGAAATGGCCAGCGTTCCGAAGGCGGGAATACCCCCGGAAAGGGCGTCGATTTTTTCGATAAACTCATCTCCCCCGGCATGGAGCAGGAACGGGATAAACGGCATCAGCAAGGCGGGCTTTTCGGGAAATTTCGCGCTGATCCTGTTGTAGAGTTCCGTCAGCGGGGCGTCAACGGAATCGGTAACGGGCGCGGAAATGCCGCTTATAAACTGTACGTCGTCGCTGGTCAGCACCGTTACCGAAAGCCCCATCTGGCTGACGCCTGATGAAGCCGAAGCGCTTATCGTCGTGGAACCCATGGTGTCGAAGGGGATTTTTTTTGAAATGGCCTTGATGACCCCGCTTTCAACAAAATCGCTGTAACAGTGTATAATCCCCAGGGAATTGGTCAAACTTTTATGTTCCAGGTCCAGTTGTCCCAAAAGTTCCGAAACCGCCTGCTCAACATCATCAATTTCTTCGGTAAAAGCGGTAAACATTTTAATCATTTTTCTTTCCTCCTGGATTTTGCCGCGCCCGATCGGCGCTTTTTTGGGCCTCCGCGGCCAGTTCTTCATGTATGCCGTCAAAGGCATCGACCACTCTTCCGTCAAAGCTCTTGTTTTTTCCGTCTATTATAATACAGCGGGCTTCGAGATGTTTCATCCCCTTGCGGTACACCCTGTCGTCTACCAAGGCGTCGTATACGTCCGCCACCGCCATGATACGGGCGCAGAGGGGGATTTCGTCTCCCGCAAGGCCGCGGGGATAGCCCTTTCCGTCAAACCGCTCATGGTGGGAGGCGGCGATCATTCTGGCGTAGTGCAGGTACTGCTGGGTCGGGGTACGGGTCAGCATGTTCTTTATGATCTCTTCCCCGATAACGGTATGCTGCTTCATAATCGTGAATTCTTCGTCGTCCAGCCGGTCGGGCTTGAGGAGGACCCGGTCGCTTACGGCGATTTTGCCGATGTCGTGGAACGGCGCCGCCCGGACCATCATGTCAAGGTCGGTGGAGGTAAGTTCCTCGGCAAAAAGCCCCATGTCCATAAGCTTGCGGCCCAGCATCCCCACGTATGTGCTGGTCCGGGCCACATGTCCGCCGGTGTTCTCGTCCCGGCATTCAATAAGCTCGGCAAAGGCCAGGGCGACGCTGTCCGACATTTTGGCTACGGTGTTTTCCAGATGGGACTGATAGGATGAAAAACGCAGGTGCAGCTCTATACGGTGCAGCAGAATGCCTTTCTCCACCGGCTTGGTGATAAAATCCCTGGCCCCCGACTGGAGCCCCCGTACCTCGGTTTCGGTGTCGTGGTTTCCGGTAAGGAAGATCACCGGAATGCTTCCCAGGTA
>JAIROH010000241.1 GCA_031257595.1 Treponema sp.
GAACGGAATCCGGGAATTTGCCGTTGTGGACAGTCATTCGGATATCACGATCCCTGTTTTTCCCGAATGGCCAAGCCCGGTAACGGCCTGGCCGTTCTGGCCGGACAAGGGTATGGAAGCCGGGATGTTCAGGCCCGCAGGCGCCCTGTACCCGTTTGACGTTTCAGGCGGCGTTTTGCGGATAAGCTGGCGCGGCGGCGTCGACGCGGGGTTTTATCGGGCCCTGGAAGAAGCCTATGCCGGTAAAGAAAACGCCAATCCCCGGCGAAGGGCCGGCTTCTTTGACTGGCCAAGGTTCAGGGCGTTTTTCGTGTCCGGGGCGCCGGAGGAACCGCGGGAAGATCCCTGGCTTATTGACTGGAAAGAAACCGCCGAAAAAACCGTTAATTCCGGTTTCAGGACAAGCTACCTTAAAGCCCGGAAGCGGACCGTCACAGAGGTGCTGATTCCCCATAACGGTCCCTGGTTTTCGGCATCGCCGTTTCGGGCGGCGGAAAACCGGACCGAAGGAACCACCGAGCCGGCCGCTCTTCCCGAAGAGATCGAACTTTGGGTTTGTCCCGGAGGCATGCTTTTTTTGTCCGCGGGTACAAGGCTCTGGGTTCCGTGGTAATGTCGAACCCGGCCCGGCCGGCAAACGCCGCTTGTATACGGCGCAAAAGAAAGCTATGCTTTCTAAAAATCACTTTCTATCAGGGCCGGGTACCAAACCCTACTGCAGTTTTGAAACGGCCCGGTTTTATAGTTTTTTATAGGAAAGATGTGCCTGGTATGCCCGCGAACAGGAAAAAACCACAGTGTCTGTACGCTCTCTTTTTGGCCGCATTCTGTTTCAGCCTTTCCTGTACCAGGGAAACCCCGGCGAAAAGCCGCGGCGCCGTAATCGCCGAAGAACAGGCGCCGGAAGATCGGCAGACCATGGCCGTGGTCAGAACGGGGACGGAACCGTTCTGGTTTGAGCTGGCCGCCGGAGGGCCGCGGCTTGTTCCTTCGCCCCAGCACGCGGCCATGGAACCTTTTGTTCCCTGGAAACTTTCCCGGTACATTGCCGCTTTTTTGGCGGACGAAAGCCGTCTTGTAGCCGCGGTAAACCAGGAAGGTTTTCTTGTGTTTGAATTTCCGGAAAAAGGGGAAATAGCTTTTTACTATTATCCCGATTCGGAATGGGGCGGCTACAGTATTTCTTCGGTATTCTGGTTTGGACAATTTCCCGCCGCGCTTCTTGCCCGGGATGAAATTTTTTCCGATCCAAAGCCGCCGCCGAATCCGGCGTCGTGGTATTTTGACGGAACCGTACTAAAAGGCTTTGAACCGGCGGCTTTTGCCGTTCCTTCTTCGAAAGACGGCTGGGAAACAGTGGATATTTTGTGGGGCGATACGTGGTACTGCCGCAAGCTCAGACGGGGTCCGGGCCTTGCCGGGGAAGAGGCGTATCTGAAAGCGGCGGATTTGGCGGACAGGGGCGAAAGAAGTTCCGGCGAGGCCTTTCTGCGGGCGGCCCTGCCTAAAAACGCCGCCGAAGCGCCGGTTTCCCCTGCCGGGGCCTTTCTTGCCGGAGCCCTGGAGGCTGCCGGGGCCCTGGCCGGAAAACCCTGTACGTTCAATACTGTTTCCCCGGAATTTAAAGCCCCCAGGGTTTTTGAAACGGGAATTGAAAGCGACATCACGGAGCTTTTGAGCGCTTCGGCGTATTACCGATCCGACGCCGCGCTGGCCCTGCTGCCCGACGGAAGAGGGGTTTTTCGGGGAGAATCGCATTCGGGGGACTTCGCCCTTCCGTCCCTGCCCGAAGGTTACGCTTATACGTCGATCTGCCTTGTCGGTGAGAACAATGGTACATACACGATAATTGTGTCCTGGGAGGAACAGGAGGACTGGAATGTAGGGGCGGCGGGTTTTGGCATGCTGGAAATCGGATTTTAAACGTGGTATGATGTATAAGGGGGCAGGATGAACAAGCAGGATATCAGTACCGTTGCGGAAAAAAACCGTATTGTAAACCGGATTAGCGCCGCCATTACCGAACGGGACTCTTTTCTTCTTCTGGGGCACAAGGATCCCGATACGGACTGTATCGCCTCGCTCGTGGCCTTTGCTCTTTTGCTTTGTAAATTCCGGAAAGACGTTACGATTTATCTGGCCGCTCCGGTAATGGCCCAGTTTAGTTATCTTCTCGCGATCTGCAAATACAACGGTATTTCCGTAGCGTACGGGACGCTGCAAAAGCCCGATCCCTTTTCCACGATCGTAGTACTGGATACCCCAAAGCCGGAGATGATAGCGGTGAACAGCCAAATCGCCGGGCTTTTTGAAGATAAGGCAATTCTAAAAATAGAGATAGATCATCACCTTGCCGGAGACGCTGCCTATGCCGGCGATCCGGGTTACTGCCTGGTGAGCGAGGCTTCCAGTACCTGCGAGCTTATAGGTTACCTGTTGTTGAAAATGTCCCATCATCCGGAGCAATTCGGGAATGTGGACTTTTTTTCCCGGAACCTTGCCTTGGCCGTTCTTACCGGCATTGTCGGCGATTCGCAAATGGGCAAGTACCTCAAAACCAGAAAAGAACGGTTTTACTATAAAACATTCAGCGAAATTTTCGATCGGCTTTTGGTGGAAAAAACCGTCAAGAATTCCAAAAACCTGTCCTCGATGGAAGCGATCTTTGACGTGATCAAGAATTTTTCCGTTCAGGAACGAAAATGTTTCGAAAGCATTATGGCGCTTAAAAACGAC
>JAIROH010000261.1 GCA_031257595.1 Treponema sp.
GAAGGACCGTATTCCCTCAAGCGGGTCCTTGCCGCGGGAAGGCGCCGCGGCGCCCGGTTTTACTGTACCTCCCAGCAGGAAGGAATTGTGGATTTTTCCGGCTATGTTTCTTCAAAAGAACTGTGGAAAGAGGGGGCCGTTCCCATGGGCGCCCTGACTACGGAAACGGCGGTGGCCCGGTTCCTCGCGGCAAGCATCATAGCGGACAGCGAGGAAGAGTTGATAAGCCTTATGGAGGCTGAACGGGGATTTACCACGAACGAAGAAGGCGTGTCCCTTTTCGATTTGTAGCGCCGGTATATACGCGCCGTTTCATTATTGCGTACCTGTTTCGGGCGCGGACGCCGTACTGTAGATGATCCCGATCCGCTCGGTGGAAGAACGGTGCTTCATTTTTAATAACAGGGTTTGTTCCTGGGGGGAATATGTCCAGCCGGAAGAATCATAGCGTTCGAACTGCGGATCGGTAGGATAGTCTATGCCGTACAGCTGGAGAACGGCGAAAGGCCGTACTCCCCGGATCATCATGTAGTGGGTTTCCCCGGCGGGAAAACTCACGGTAATGTCGGTAATTCCCGGCCTTTGTACGGCGGATACGTTTGACGCGGCGGTCCACGCCCACAACCCCGCGGCGGGCGTTTCGTTTGAAGAGAGGCTTTGCGCCCTGGCGTAGTATTCGCCGCTGTTTTCGGTCCGACAGATACGGTATATTCTTGCCGAACCGAGGCGCCCGGCATCGGGTTTTTCGCTAAAGCCGCCGTTGTCGTCCTGTACCACAATCCGGGGCGCCGATCCGGTTTCGTCGGCAAACGACAGTACCGAAAGGATAATGCTCCTGCCCAGGGCCCGCCGCGTTTCATCGTTAAGCCGGGAAAGGGAACTGCCCAGACGGAGGTTAAGCTCGGTATCCGCTTCGTTTCCGGAAAAAGCCAAAACCGCCCCGGTAAACGGATTTTTTTTAAGGCTGTCGCCGGCCACATAGAAAGCCTGATCCAGAAAGCGTTCATAGGGATTGTCCCTGCCGGGCCTGATTCGTTCCCAGTCAAGATTCCCTTCAAGAAACCCGGCGCTTTGCTCTATCGTCATTACGGCGGGATCGAAAGATCGAAGCATGTCGGCGGCGTCATCCAAAAGGTTGTTTAAGCCCCTTACCCCCAAAAATTCAACTACGTGAAATTCCCTGAGGAAATCGGCGGAACGTTCGTTGAAAAGCTGCGCGAGACGACTGTAACGTTCCCGTTCCAACAGGGAAAGGGAACGGAGCGCCGCGTCCAGCTTTCCCGCGTACGCGGATGCTTCAAAAGAAAGGCTGTCCGCAGGGGAGGGGGCGTAGACCGAGGCAAAGGCCGCCGATGCCGCCCGGTAGGTGCCCCGTTTAAGAGCTTCGCTCATATACGCGTTGGCCGTTTCGCCGGATAAAGACCTGCCGGAACCGGGAGAGCCCGCGGCCCTGTTCCACGCGGAATAGGATTTGTCCCGCCACTGGGTTACGGCCTCTTCGTATTCGGACAGGGTTTTGGCCAAGATAAAGTTTTCCGGACTTGCCGTTTTTCGTTCGGGAATTGCCCGGTAACTTACTGTCCGGCTTTCCGGCGTCAGATGAATGACACGATCCTTTAATTCCGGCAGACCGCCCAATCCTCCGCCGAACGTATAGTCTACCCCATCGGAGCTTATCAACAACGTTGAACCGGATTCCCGTATTTGGCTTGTTTTCAACGGCTTGAACGGGATATCAAGACCGGAGTATCCCGGTGAAAAATCCGCTTCGATAACCAGTTCCAGCGCGCCCCCGGTGTAACGGGTAACAAAGGAAAGTTCCGTCTCTTTGACAATGCGGAAAAACAACCCGTTGTCCTCAATAAAAAGCAGTTCAGGCTGAACCGGACCGCTGCCGGAATCCGCGGAACTGATTACAAAGCCGTCCCTGTCGTTCCGGCCCAGGTCAAATTCGATTCCTCCAAAGAACACACTCGCTCCCCTGTCCAATGCGTAAGTATTGGGAAGCGGTGTTTCCCGTCCACGGCGGTAATTTCCCTGTACGACAAGGTTTCCCGTTCTGTGGGTAAAGCCGGTCCTTTTGGCAAATTGAAGATTTACCAAAAACACAAAAACAAGCCCGTATAAGACGAAAAGCAGCAGGAAACGGGGAAACAGCGGTTTTTTCATGGATAGAGTATAACAGAAACCCCGCCGCGAATGAAAGAGCGCTCCCTTTAAGGCGGGGGACTTCTTTACCGATGATCAGAGTAATGAACCTCAAAAAAACTTCCTTTTTACCTGGCAAGACCAGGTTTCTGTCGAGCGTATTGTCCGCGTTCCTGTCGATATTCCCTGTTTTGGGAATAACCTCCTGCGTTTCCGGGCCTCCGACCGCCCGCGTGACCGGATCCGAACCTCAGGCAAAAGAACCCGCCCGGCCGCTGACTACCGAAGATATACTCGGGAACATCGCCGGACTGTGCGAAAAAGGGGATTATGCCGGCGCCCTCGTCCTCTTTGACACCATAGACGCCAAGGACGCCGAAACCGATGCAATCAAGCTTCTTAAAGCGTCGGTGTACCTTTCGGCCGGCGGCTACAACGAAGCCGGGGACATAGCCGGCCGTATCAGCGCGGCTTCTCCCCGAAACACCCAGCCGCTTTTGATCATGGCCGCGGTGGAACAGGCACGGGGTAATGTTAAAGAACAGAAAGCCCTGCTGGACAGGGCGCTTAAAATAGAACCGGACAATACCCAGGCCCTTGTGGCCCTGGGTAACGTTGCCGTGTCGGAAAATTCATTCAGGACGGCCGCTTCGTACTACGACAGGGCGCTGGCGGCGGAAAGCGAAAACGGGGAAGCCCTGATAGGCCGGGCATGGGTATACCGGAACAACAAAGATCCCAAAAACGCGGAAAAACTCCTCAACCGGGCGGTGCTTCTCTATCCCGGTTGGGTAACGCCGATCCATGAACGGGCGAGGCTCTACAAAGCCGCCGGGTATCCCCGTGAAGCCCTGGCGGATATGGACAGGGCCAAGGCAATGAACGGCGATGATTACTGGATCGCCGTTGACCGGGGAGACGTACTTGTCGATCTGGACCGGAAAGCGGAAGCGCTGGAAGAATTTGAGAGGGCAAAGAAGATCAATCCCGATTATTTTCTTGCCTATGTATACGCCGCGGGGATAAAAGACGATTTGGGCGACTATGACGGCGCCGAAAGGGATTATACGATTCTGGTAAAACTCAACCCGGATTATTATTTCGCGTTTGAAGGCCTGGGCATGCACCTTATGAGAAAAGGCAACTGGAACGGGGCCAGGGACGCTTTTTTGGAAGTGTACAAGCGTTCCGAACAGGACACGGTAGCCTACGGCCTCCTTGCGGCTATGAACTGGATGCGGGGCGGCAAGCTTTCCGATCCCAGGCAGTTTCTGGAACAGGTAATAGCCAAGGCCGAGCGCAATAGCCTTGAATGGTATATGCTTAGGCTGTATCATGATCTTGTAGGCGATAACGACATTGTCATAAGGCTTGACAGTGAAAAGAACGGCGACACAAAAGCCAGAATGCTTTACTATCTTGCCAACTATTACGATATAAGGGGAAATAAAACCCTGGCCGACAAATACTTTTTGATGGTTCGGGAGATGGACCGGAAAAGCATGCCCGAATGGCGGCTTAACGAATGGGCGCTTGAGTCCCGGGGGCTTGCTTTGAAATAACGCCTGTTATTTCAAAGCAAGCGTTTCTGAGCGTCGATGATTCCGGCATTTTGAAGACCTCACATATCATTAAGGATGATGAAATGAACGATACCCGTATGATCTTCACGGCAGGAGACAGGGAAATTGTCCTTGTAGGGACAGCCCATGTCTCACGGGAGAGTATTGAAGAAGTGAAAGGAACCATACAGGAAGAACATCCGGATATGGTCTGCGTCGAACTTGATCAGGGGCGCTACGATGCCATCAGCAAAAAGGAAAACTGGGAAAAACTCAATGTGGCAAAAGTGTTCCGGGAAGGAAAGGGTTTTCTTCTTATGGCAAACCTTGTTCTGGCGGGTTTCCAGCGAAGGCTGGGAAAAGAGCTTGGGGTACAGCCCGGCGAAGAAATGAAGACCGCCCTGGAAACCGCGGAAAAGCTGGGTATAGCCTGGGCGCTCTGTGACCGGGAAGTCCAGATAACCCTTCGCCGGGCCTGGTCCAGGTGCGGCCTGTGGAGCAAGTCCAAGCTTATGGCTTCCCTTGTTTCCAGCGCCTTTGTTACGGAAAAACTCAGCGAAGCGGAAATTGAAAACCTGAAAAAGCGCAGCGAGCTTGACGGGATGATGGACGAGCTTGCCCAGTACCTTCCCGCCGTCAAACAAACCCTTATTGACGAACGGGATCGTTACCTGGCGGCGAAGATATGGACCGCCGGCGGCAAAAAGGTCCTCGCCGTGGTTGGCGCCGGCCACATGGCCGGCCTTAAATCCCACCTGGAAAAAATATCCGCCGGAGAGGAATCTTCCGACGTGGAGGAACTTAACCAAATTCCCCCGCCGGGATTGTTTTCCAGAATTATACCGTGGATCCTGCCGGCGCTTATCGCCTTTCTTATCGGTTATGGAGCGTACCGCCTGGGCTTTGGGGAAAGTTTTTCGATGCTCAAACGATGGCTTTTATGGAACGGATCCCTTGCCGCCCTGGGGACGGTCGTCGCTCTGGGGCATCCGCTTTCGGTACTGGTGTCGTTTGTCGGAGCCCCAATCGCCACGGTTAATCCGTTTATCGGCGTCGGCCTTTTTTCGGGCCTTACCGAGGCGACAATCCGCAAGCCCCGCGTCAGGGACGCTTCTTCGATAAACGAAGACATCGGAAGCCTCAAGGGTGTTTACGGGAACCGCATTACCAGGGCCCTTCTGGTATTTTTGCTTTCTTCCATCGGCAGCATGGTGGGTAACATTATTTCAATTCCGGCAATAGCGGGGAAGCTCTTTTAGGCAATCCGCTATTTCATGGCCAGGTTAAGCACCCCGTCCCAGTTTTTATCGGGAGGATTTTTTTCGTAATTTTCGCAGCGTTTCAGGTAGAACCGTGAAGGGTTGTCGGCCGGGGCAAAAGCGGCAATTTCGCGGAACTCTTTTGCCGCCCCCGTCCAGTCCTGGTTTTCAAAAAGGCACAGGGCTTTTTCAAAGCGTTCGGCTGTTTCTTTCTGCCAGTCCTCCGCAGCGTCGATTGTTTCCATCAGTTCGTAAATATGAACCGGCTCTTTGACGCCCACCACACGGACCCGGTCGAGCCTGCGGGTAAGGAGGAGGTTTCCGGTTTCCCTGATTGTGGATTCGGGGGCGATGATCCATGTCCCGTACTGCTTGTTGACCCCTTCAAGACGCGACGCGAGGTTTACCGTGTGCCCCATAATTGTATAGTTCATCTTGTTTTCCGTGCCCATGTTACCCGCTACCATGGTTCCGGTATTGATACCGATGCGCGTCAAAAGCGGGGCGGGGGACAGGTCGTTTTCCAGCATGGTTTTGTTAAGCTCTTTTTCGATACGCTTGATTGTAATTGCCGACATACAGGCTCTAAGGGCATGATCTTCAAGATCCAGGGGAGCGCCGAAGAAGGCTACAATCGCGTCCCCTTCGTATTTGTCGATGGTCCCCTTTTCTTTAAGGATTATGTCGCTCATCGCGGTAAGGTAACGGTTTAGAAGGTTGACCAGATCCTCAGGATCGAGCTTTTCGGCGATAGTTGTAAAATTCTGTATGTCCGTAAAAAGGGCGCTCATGTGCCGTTTGACACCGCCCAGATGGAGCCGGGACGGATCGGCGATTATTTCCTTGACCACGTCGTCGGACACATACGTGGAAAAAGCCTTGCGAATGAACTTTCTTTCCCGATCGGACATTACATAAGCGATGATTTCGCGGAAAACGGCGGCCAATACCAGTGCCAGTACGGGGCCGGATATCCCCAGATAAACGCCTGAAAAAATAAACAAAAACAGGGAAAGGGAAACAACCAGGAATGTTGACAGAAGCCCCAAAACCACCCTCAGGCCAGGGCCAAGCCATGCCAGAGAAAAAATCAAAAGCGTCGTAGCGATGATCATGTACAGGGCGTTCCACCGCGGCGATACAAAACTGATAAAGGATTCCGAGAGAATGGTATCCAGTATGACTCCCTGTGTACCTACGTTGACGTATTCGTTGTGAAACGGATTGACCCCGATGTCGGTGGTTCCGGCGTCGGTCTGCCCCACAATACAGTACTTGCCCGCAAGGAAACCGGAAAAGCCGCTTTGAATACGGTCGAAATCTTCAAGGTTGACGCGCAGGCCCGCGGCGGCGTTTCCAAGGTATTCGCATTCTTCCCGGATTAGTTCCGCGGTACCGGAAAAACGCCCGGCAAGATCTTCTCCCAGGGTTTTAATTTTTTCCTCAAACCCGGTATCAAGAAAACCATGAAGTATCTCCCAGGCATCGCCGCGCAGGTCAAGGTACTCCTGAAACGCCGTATCGGAAGTATCTGAAACCGCGGCGGCCCTTGCTTCGTTTGCCGACAGAAGAAGCTCCTCGACACGATAAAACAGGGACGGTATGCCGGCGATGGAATCGTCGTAGGCGGAAAAAGCGTAGAGGTTTTCCGAGGAACTTAAAACTGATACGATGCGTTCGATTTCCGTCTCGGCCTGTTCCAGCCGGGAAAGGGCGGCAAACGAAAAATGGGTGTAGCTGTTTTCAAAGTTTGTAACGGGCCAGTCCAGAAGCATACGGCCGTTGGAGTCAAGCGGGATAACGATGTCCCTGACATCCCCCGAAGGAAGCCGTGCGTTTTTTAGGGTCAGCCTGTTCCGTTCCAGATAAAGTTCCGGGCTTTCCAAAATCTCCACAAGCGGGGCAAACGCAAGCTGAAGGTACCAGAAGCCGTTAACCTTCTGCGCAAGATCGATGCGGCGCCTGACGCCGTCGCCGTCTACATAAGCCCGCGTAAAACCCGCCCCGCGGGCGGTCCTGGCGAACGACGGGATTGGCGGCAGTACGTCCACAAAATCTCCCCCCTGGGCGTCCGGCGCGGCGTATACGGGGAAAGAAAAAAGTTCCTGGGCCATGATACGCCGGGACGCCTGTTCCCCCTCAAGGGGAACGTTCCGTAAATTCAGCGTTGCCCAGGAATTGCCGAACAGCGCCGACGCCTTTGCCAGGTATTCGTCGTTGTCCCGGGCTACGGCGGCGGCCTTTGCAAAAAGGCTTTCCCCTTCTTCGTCGATAAAACGGGAAAGCTCGTCGGCATATTCGGCCGCCTCGGTTCCGGAAACATAACCCCGGACCAGGGAATTGAACAGGTCAGACACATTGTCGTTTATGCCGGAAAAGGTCCGGCTAAAGTCCTGGGGAAGACCCTGTTCAAGGTAAACGGCGTCAACCCCCTGGGGCCCCCTGTCCACATACTCAATGTCGAAAATAACCGCCCTGGCCCCGTATTCCTTGAGCCGCAGAAGGCCGTCGGCCATTACCGAACGGGGCCAGGGAAAAACGCCGTTAAACGCGATGGCCTCGTTGTCCACGTCAAG
>JAIROH010000059.1 GCA_031257595.1 Treponema sp.
AAAAACCGGGCTTTCCGCTCCAATTCCTCGGAATTGCTCCGCAATTCCTCCGGTATTTCCGCTTCAATCCCTTGCGCCCAAGTGGGTTTCCTCGCCTTCGGCGGATTAATTTCTCTCAACAAAAGTAAATGCCGGTAATTAATATATAAAATATTGACATTATGGTAATTACTATATAACCTATTCCCGATTCAAAAGCGCGGATGTTGCTTTTATGGGGGATCGGGCTATGAATAGAACAAGCCGTGGAACGGCGCTTCTCTGTGCGGCGTTGCTGCTTCTTGGGGGGTGCAAAGACCTGTTCCACCCCGAAGGGCCGGAGACGGAGACGCAGCAATATACCGTAACCTTCGACGCCGGGGGCGGAAGTCCCGCCACGCAGACCCGGACGGTGAACAGCGGCGATTCAATCGGTTCTTCCAATATGCCTTCTGAGCCGTCCAAAAGCGGTCATACCTTCGACGGCTGGTACACCGCGTTAAACGGCGGCGGTATGCAGTTTACCGCGGCGACCACGGTTACGGCGGATATTACCGTGTACGCCAGGTGGACGGCCGGTTCAAATTCATCGGGTATCAGCAATATCACCTACAGTTCCGTGTCCGGCGGGGAGTGGACCTTGCTGGCCGACGGGAGGCGCCAATCTCCGGTGACAGCCGACAACGGCATAACCAAGGCCCGGGTCAGTTTTACCGGCGGCGGATCCGGCGTGTCCATAACGATACAGCTTGAGGTATCTTCGGAAGCAGAGTATGATTTTGCCTTTATCGGTGAACTGGACAACCCCTCTGCCGCATACGACAGCGGTTATTATTCGGGCAGCCTCATCTCCGGTGAGGACTCGGTAACAATAAGCATACCGGTTCCAACGGCGGGCAGCCATTTTGTTGACATAGGGTACAGTAAAGACGGATCGGCGTTCGGCGGTTCCGACTGCGCGTGGTTTAAGGTGATAACCGGCGCATCCGGCGGCGGGGAAGTCCAGGTACCGGCCACAACCCTGGCGGCCGCCCTGGCGTGGCTTGATTCAAACGCGGCGGAGGACGGAGCGTATACCATTACCCTCAACGCCAATGAGACTATCGGACCCAATGTACTTTCCTACGGCGGGAAAAACCTCAGTATAACCATCAAGGGCGATACCACGGAGCGGACGGTCAGTTTGAGTTCAACCGGTTCCCTTTTTAGAGTGGAGAACGGGGTAACGTTGACCCTGGACAGCAATATTACCTTGCAGGGGCGGAGTGATAATACTGCTGAGATAGTCCAGGTGAACAGCGGGGGAACCCTGGTGATGAAAGACGGGGCGAAAATTACAGGGAACAGATCTTCCAGTGGTTATGGAAGCGGCGTCGGCGTATATGCCGGAACTTTTATCATGGACGGAGGAACCATCAGCAACAATGTTATTACAGAGGTTGGCGGCGGAGGAGCGGGGGTATATCTGTGGCCTTCCGTCAGCAGCTTAAGCGTTTTTAATATGAACGGAGGAATTATCACCAACAATACCGCCGAAGGCAGAGGCGCGGGCGTTCTTGTACAGGCCGGTGAATTTACGATGAGCGGCGGGGAAATCAGCGGCAATACTAGCGGCAATACTTCTTCCTCCTCCTACTCCTACGGCGGCGGGGTGTATGTAGAGAGTTTCTCCGGCCAAGGGGGCTCCTTTACCATGAGCGGTGGAACCATCAGCGGTAATACTGCCTCCTACGGCGGCGGGGTGTATGTGTCCAGTGGAACCTTTACCAAGCAGTCCGGCGGCGTCATTTACGGGTCAAACGCGGGCAATACCTTGGAAAATACCGCCACTTCCGGCGACAGTTACGGCCACGCGGTGTATGTTAGCAGTTCGCCCGCCAAAAAACGCAACACCACCGCCGGTACGGGGGTTGCGCTGGACAGCGCGGTAAGCGGTTCCGCGGGCGGCTGGGAAGAGACGATGCCCGATAATCTGTCCTTTAGCGACACATTAACCTGGATCAGCAACAACGCGGTGGAGGGGGGCGCGTATACCATTACCTTGCAGAACGACGAGAGTATCGGCCCCAGAACCCTTTCGTACAGCGGAAAAACGGTGGGCCTTACCCTGAGAGGCGGTTCAACGGTGAAAACCCTTAGTGTAAGCAACAATGGTTCCCTCTTTACCATAGCGAGCGGGGTAACATTGACCCTGGACAGTAATATTACCCTGCAGGGGCGGAACAATAATACTAGTCTGGTTAGGGTAAACAGCGGGGGAACCCTGGTGATGAATACCGGCTCAAAGATCAGCGGTAATACCACCTACAGTGACGGCGGCGGGGTGTATGTGTCCGGCGGAACCTTTACCATGAGCGGCGGAACTATCAGCGCCAATACCGCCTACTACGGCGGCGGGGTGTATGTGTCCGGTGGAATCTTTACCAAGCAGTCCGGCGGCGTTATTTACGGGTCGAACGCGGGCAGTACCTTGAAGAATACCGCCACCAGCGACAGTTACGGCCACGCGGCGTATGTTTCTTCGGGGGGCAAGAAACGTAACAGTACCGCCGGTACGGGGGTTACGCTGGATAGTTCAAAGGGGGTCTCCGACGGCGGCGGCTGGGAGTAGAAGCCCGGCGGGCATCGCTCCCGCCGCTTGTAATTGTTTGTCAGCCCTGCCCTTCATCCCTGTTTTTTTTCAACAGTTTAACAAAATCAAGGGCAAGTTTCTGATCCTTTAGGTCCAATTCGTCAAAAATTCGCAGGATTAGACGCTTTCGGGGGTTAAAGAACGGCAGGGGCTTATCCTGATGATTTTCCTCGCCCTTAATCAGATATTCCACCGTCACCCCCAAAGCGGCGGCTATACGTACGGCCGCGTCCGCAGGGGGCATGGAAGCCTGTTTTCCCAAATAACTGTCCAGGGCGCCTTTGGCTACCAGGGACTTTACGGCCAGTTCTTTGACGGTCATGCCCTGATAATCAAGTTCCTCCCGTAAATTTTTTCGGAAATTCTGCCCCATGTGGATACTATATGCTAATTACCCGATGTCCTACTTGAAAATACAGTTATTACTATATATTATGATCTTAATATAAAAATTACTGTATTTGGTTTCTGTTTTTGGGAAGTTTTTACAGCGTCTGTATTAAGGCGCTTATTAAATTGGAAAGGAGCAAAAAATGAGAAAGTTTCTTGGATTTATCATTGCTGCGGCGGCGCTTGGGACAATCGGGATTGCCGGGTGCGCGGGCGTTCCTTCAGGGGATCAGTCGTCAAGCCCGCGGGAGGCCGCCCGGGCGGATGTAAAATGGGATGACGACGGCAGCGGTTACCTGACGGTTAACAACAATGTCGGGGACGCGATGATCCTTTTCGCCGGTACCATAAACAACAGCCATATACTCGGCGGGGTACGGGGCCTGGCAAGCAGGCGGATCGATTTTTTTAACCAGGTAACGGAAAGCAGCGGCACCTTCCTGCTCAGGGCGGTTAAAGAGACCGCTTACCGGAGCAAGGGCAGCAACCTTGCCAGCGACGACATTGTATTCGCCGGACTTGTGGTCTTCGATAAAAACGAACCCCGGGCGATACAGGTAAACATCAACAAGGTTCTCGGCGGAGACGCCTTCGTGATCATACAGAACGACACCAATATGGCCCTTCAGATCCGTATTGACCGGCCCGACGGCCCCACCCTTACCACCCTGGCCCCGCTGGAACGGAACAAAAAGGTATACATGGATTTTAACCCCGACGGCTATTTCTTTTTTCCGGTATATGAATACTACGACCGGAGCAGCATGGGGATCAGAAGTATTGTAGCCAAGGATCTGGCCGACGGTATACCGATGATGCCGGTAATCCCCGGCCCCGGACGGGACGCGCCGGTAATCAATTTTGAGGCCAGACCCGCCAATCTGTTTTCTCCCTTTGCCACCCTTATCGTGACAAACGAAACTTCCCGCGGCGCATACCTCCTGGAAGGGTCAAGCAGAAAAACAAACCAAAACGGCACCACCATGATCAATCCCGGCTCCGAAACCTATGAACTTAACCTGCAAAAACAGGAACGGCTGAAAATCGGCGGCCTGCGTATTGATCTGAGTCTTGGCGCGGCAAACACCATTCCCGTACCGGAATACGAATACGAAGCCGGTTTCAACTATCAGGTTCGGATACGGCAGGGTCTGCCGGCGGAAATCAACCGCCTGGGCAAATCGGACTCCGATGATTTTGGCATCGTGCTGGTTAATGAGCGCTGAGATGAGCCTTTTCCAAAATCCGGTATGTTGAAAAAGCCCCGGATGCCATTCCTTTACCGGTTACTGCAGCGGCGCTTTCGCCGCAGTATAGGCGCCTTTTTATTGACGGCGGCGCTGCTTTCGGCGTGTCTTTCCCCGGCGAAGCCCGCCGGGGAAGATTCTCTTTCCGAAGCCGGCGGGGCGGTGATAAATTTCATAAACCATACGCCCTTTCCGGTACATATTGTCAGAGGCTCCGGCCGAATCGATATATGCGACGTAGCCCCCTACGGCAATACCCTTGCGCCGAATTCCGCCGGTTCTGATGAATCCTACTATCCGGTATTTGATGTACCCCTAACCGGGGATTATTATCTTAAAAATCTCTATTCTGAGGACAGGGATTTTTATTATTCAATAGACAGCCGCGTTTTAAAACAGGAAATAAATATCCATCTACCTGAAGCGTTTAGTGACACAGCGGTTTATATTGTTTTTACCAATGCTTCGAAGACCGGCGGCGTCTATCTTTCAAGGAACGAAAGGCTGGACAGAATGACGGCCATTAATTGGCCCGGCGCACGGAGCAATATTAATTCCGGCGAAACCGCGGTATTCAGAATCGGCAATGCAAAGGACCTAACGGGTTTTACCGTACGGCCCCTGAACATAAGCAGCGGACTATCCTGCCGGCCCGGTTTTGTTTACTCCCTCGTTTTTGACGGATCTTCCATAACGCTTAACGATTCCCGTCCTTTAAACCGCATGGGAGAAACCGGATGGACAAAAACACTGGAGGCGGCGGGCCTGCCGGTTCTTGCGGCGGGAAACGGCGGCAATATTTCCGTCTTTGCTCCGGGCCCGGAAGGGATATGGCATTTTGAGACGGGACCCGGTGAAAGCGGCCAAAACAGGACCCTTTGCGCGGAAAAGGGTTCCGTCGTCACCTCGGCTCTTCCGCTGGAAGACGGCGCCGTGCTTGCCTCCGGCTATGTGGAAACGGCGCGGGGTGAATACAGCCCGCTTTTGTGGAAGCAAAACGAAGGCGGCGCAACGGCGCTTGATTTTCCTGCGGGCTATCGTTACGGAACCATTCTGAGCCTGGCCGCAAAGGAGGGGCCCGCTTTTCTTGCCGCCGGTTCCGCCGACGACTACGGCGGCGGGCGTGATTACGGCGCCTGCCTCAACCTGCTGCAGGATGAAGGCGGGCGCCTGGTAAAACGCTGGGAAATCGGGCCCAAAGACCTGGGAGACAAATTCGGCGAGGCCCGTTCCGCGGTCTGGGTTCCGATAGACAATATCTGGCGGGTAACCGGGGTACTGCTGGATTACGATTCCCGGGGAAACCTGCTGCCCGGCTCTTACGTCATCGAAGTGGACGACGCGGGCGGCATACTTAAAACCGACGTTTCTTTTAACGGCCTTTCCTTTTACAAAATACTCGCCGCCCGGGACGGCTCCTGGTATCTTGCAGGCGAGGAAGCCCAGGGCCGGGCGCTGCTTGTCAAATATGACCGCACGGGAAAACTGCTCTGGCGGCAGCAAAACCGGCTTCAGGCTTTTTCATATTATCAGGACGCAATGCTGGTTGAGGAAGATTCCCAAATCGTACTGGCCGGAACTATGAACGCGGCCGACGGGGGCGGAACAGGGGGTACGCCGTTTCTACAGGGCATTAATGCCGCTACGGGAGCGGAGGAATGGCGCGCGGAACCTGGCGGCGAATTTCCGGGGACGGCCTTGGCGTACAGCCTGGTTAGAGGAAAGGGATACGGATATGTCACAGCCCTGTGCGGCGTTGCGGAAGGCATGCCCTCGGGGCCCTATATTATAGCCCGCCTGAATGAACGGGGGCTTATGTACGGAGGGAACAAATGAAAAGACGACTTTCTGTTTTCTTCTTTTTTCTTGCCGGAATTTTTACTGTCTCCGCGCAGGAAATAGACGCCAAGGTAAAAAAGGCCGTGGATGATCTTGCGATACGGCTTAACCGGCCCATAGAGGTAAGCATCGAAACGCCTACTATTGACGGCTCCGATTCGCCCACCGCGCTTTCCCGCTACCTGGCAAACAAGGCTAACGTATTTGCGGCGAGCAATAAGCTGTACCGGGTAAAGACGGCCTCCTCGACGCGGGGCATCAACCTGGGGCGTACCGGCGGCTCCGATACCGGAAAAATTACCGGAACCTACACCGTGCTGGGCGATTCGGTGGAAGTAACATTCAACCTTGTTTCTTCTTCGGACAACACCCTTCTGGGTTCCCAGGCTTTTGTCATACCAAAGGCCGAACTTGACAAACTCGGCCTTGCTATAGTGCCGGCAAACTTCCGGACGGAACAGGAAGTAAAAAAACAGGAGGAAATTTTGGCCCCCATCGCAACGGCGGCTCAAGCCTCCGTTCCTCTATCCGGTTCAAAGGACCTGCTTATCGACGTATGGCCCAACTCGGAAACACGAACCTATTATGACGGCGAGGAACTCTGCATAAACCTTTGGGCCAGCCACGACTGTTATGTAAAGGTGTATCACATAGACGCGGAGAAAAAAACCCAGATGATTTTTCCCAACAGGCTTGACAATGATAATTTCCTGCGGGCCAATACCGAAATGCTTATTCCCAGAAACGGCGGCTTCAGGCTGCATGCTCCTTTTGGCCAGGAAACCATTGTGGCCTATGCCCAGGATACCCAATTCACAAATCTTGAAAACGAAATGGTACAGATTGTGGACGCAAACGGAAGCGCCATCGCCGGAATTGCGGGGGGCCGCGGTTTGAGTATTCAGGCGCGGGAGCAAAACAGCCCCCCGTCCCTGTCGGCAAGCGCCCGTTTTACCTTTACCATTCTGGAACCCAGCGCCGGCGAGGAAATTTTCAGTTACCCGAAACCGGCAAACATGACGGAAACCGTACAAAGCCTTCGCTCGGAAATTGTCCGTCAGGGCGGCAGCTTTAACGGCAATGAACGGGAAGGATCTTTTAGTTCGGCTGGCGCCCGGGGGACTTACCGGTTAAGCGGGAACAATATTATTGTCACCCTGCGGGAACAGCGCAACGCCCAATCGCAGCCTTCAACCAGGGGGCTGGGCGACAGGGGATTCCGCTTTTCCTTTGCGAAACCCCCGGATCTTCCCGGTGCGGTAAGAACCGTCAAAAACGGAATCTCCCAAAAGGGTGGCAGTTTTAACGGTGATGAAAGGGGAGGGAATTTTCAGGCAAGCGGCATTGCGGGGGAATACAACGTGGCCGATCAGGTGCATGTCAATATCCTGGAAAAACCCTTTATTATTTCCAATTCGCTTATTGAACGGGAAGTGAAGAATTTTTTCGGGGTACGGTAAACACCCAAGATAAATTTTAAGGAGTAAATCATGAAAAAGCTGAATGGCATATGCCTTATTGTTATTGCCCTGTTCTGCGTCCCTAGCCTTTTCGCCGCCAATCGTTACGCTCTGGTAATCGGCAACAACGATTACCGGAGCATCCCAAAACTGACAAATCCGGTGAATGATGCGGATGCGGTAGCGGCAAACCTGAGGGAACTTGGGTATGAAGTTGTTTTAAAGACAAACCTGGATATTGCCGCTATGGATCACGAAATCGACAGCTTTTTTACAAAACTAAAGGGCAGTGAAGAAAGCGAAGGGTTTTTCTGGTTTGCCGGACACGGGCTTTCGGTGGAAGAAAAACAGCATCTTCTTGGAATAGACGTGGACCCGGGCAGCAACCGGACAATCAGCAGGGGGGCCTATACGGTCGATGAACTGGTTGAAAAATTCAGACAGATAAAAAACAAAAGCAACCTTATTGTCATTGACGCCTGCCGCAACGTGGCGCTTCCCGGAAACAGGGCCCTTGGCTCAAGGGGGCTCTCCGTTATAAGCGATGTAGGCATCCGGGGGAACAAGATCATCTATTCCACCATGGCCGGAAAAACCGCGTCCGATGGACAGGCGGGAGCGAAGAACAGCCCCTTTGCCCAGGCATTTCTCACAAACATGAAAGCCGAAAAGAGTTTTGAAAACGTGTTTATCAGCATTGCCAGGGAAACCCAGCGCCTGACCGGCGGTGAACAGGAACCCTACGCCCTTGGCTATTTCAGCGTTGAAGATTATTCAATCAATCCGAAATTTTCCGCCGCCGCCCGGCAGCAGGTCGCGTTAAACTCCAACTTCAGCCAGGACGCGCTTCAGGCCGGAATTACCATTGCCACCGGAAACCTGATTATCCGCACCTTGACCGCGGGACAGTTTACCATAAGCGGAAGGGGACTGGATTTCAGCCAGGAACTGCCCGAAATGTCGGATCTGAGCATAGAAAAAATAAACGCCGGAACCTATACCGTAAAAATGCGGTACGAGAACGGACAAACCGAGGAAAAAACGATATTCGTCGGCAGGGATCAGGACGTTGCGGTTGATTTTTCCTATACTCCCGTTCCGGCCCGAGAGATCGTCAGGCCCTCTCCCCTGCCCTCTCAATCAGGTTCTTCATTCTCCACCTCCCAGAAAGTAGGCGCCGGTTTCCTCAACCTCCTGGCGGGGGCCGGTTCTTTTTCGATGAAGGACGGCTGGGGCGGCGCCATGATTATCGGCGGCTACGCCCTTGCGGCGGGCCTGATAATCTGGGATGTCGCGGGTTTTTCCTACGAGGACGACATGGCCGGCGTTCCCGGCGCCATCGGCCTCGGCGTTGCCGGCCTCACCGCCGGCGGCGGCTTTATCCGGCCCTTTGTTTATGCCGGGAAGACCGGCTCCGGGGCAGGTAAAAAAATTACGGCCTACGGCGACGCAAAGGTTTCTTTTAAACCCGGCCCCGGAGGCATTGAGGCGTTAAAATTCACCTATACCTACAGTTATTAAGGAGACAAAATGACAAACCTGCGCAGATTTAAGTTCCTGACGCTGCTGCTGCTCTTTTTGGCGTCCCTTTTCCTGAACGGCTGCAAGGATCTTTTTCATTCGCCGGAAGAGGACAACGACAATAATTCCAACAATAACGGTACAAATCTTTTTATCGGCAGTTGGTCTACGACTGCCGATAACAGCTACGGCTCTTTTGAAATAAAATTTGTAGTCACCGATTCCTATTGGACCTTTACCGATGATTTTGCTGCAATTCAACTAAGCGGAACATACAGAACAATTATGGACGCCGGAAATATGATGATTCTTGCAAATGCTTCTTATTCGGACATAGGAACCGCAAGTGTTTCCGGGAATACCTTGTACCTTAATCTGGCCGGCAGCTCCTATGCGCTGACTAAAGACGACGGCTCTTACAACACGGCAAATCCTTTTATCGGTACCTGGTCAGGTTTTTTTGATGACGATTACCACTCTTATTATGTAACGGCCACCATTACGGATTCCTCCTGGACCATTAATTTAAATGACGGCTTTTCAACACAGCAACCAAGCGGAACCTATACAAGAAACGGAAATACCGCAGTATTGTATTACACCGGTTATTCACAACAAGCAGGAACCGCGACGGTTTCCGGAGATACCTTGTACCTTTATTTGAATGATTTTTCCGATTCCACCATTACGCTAACCAAATTACCAGGCTCGTAACAAAAAGTTTCAGGCGGCGGGCCTTCCGCCGCCTTTGCCTGTTGAGCCGCGGATTGTCGCCCTTGATTAGCTGGTTCCCAAAACTGGGTGACTGACATCATCTGACTTTTATTGAGAGAAATTAAGCCGCCGGAGGCGTGGAAACCCACTTGGGCGCAAGGGATTGCAGCGGAAATCCCGCAGGAATTGCGGAGCAATTCCGAGGAATTGGAGCGGAAAGCCCGGTTTTTGCGGGCCGGCACGCAAAAATGCGCCCGGACCGACTCGAAAAAAGTAAACGCCGATGCCCTGGCATTAAGGACTTACAGGTTGACACGAATGAACGGATGGAGCAGTATGATTGATGAGGAACGGACGTACCAGGGAAATTCTGTTGCGAGAAGACGCTGATGCGGTCGTCCAGGGGTTCGATTCTATAGGCGGGGATGAAACGTGGCGGACAGCCTGTATTCCAAAAAACCGGGTTTAGGTCGATGGAAGAACCCTGTTTGTCTCTTCAAAACTGAAGTTTTGAACTGCTTCGCCGGTAATTAAAGAGAAGGTTATTGTGGAAACGGTTTATATTTTTTATGCTAATGATAAAATAAGAGCTCCTTTTTATGATTATGACAGAGACTTGTTTTTACGGCTTGTTAAAAGTAACGCGGGTAGCTGGGATGCCCAAAAACGACAGTTTATATTAAAACGCTTGGATTCTAATCGGTTAAACCGTATATTTGATGGAAGAATCTATGTAGAAATAGAAGAGGGGTCAAAGGCATCTCCCGTAGTCCATGGTTTTTTGGGCAGGCCCTGGGTATCTGCTGAACCGGAAGATGATGCTATAGCGCCCCTTCCCGTCTTGTCCCATAGCCTAAGGCATGCTGAGCCGGGGACAAGCCCTCAGATGTCTGATGACAGGACCTGTATCTCCCAATTAAAATCCCTGCCTGAATTGTTTACCGTTGATTGGCAGAAAAAACTTAAAATTGAACTTAGTTCCCGCATGTATAGCATAAAAACGGTGAATTCCTACCTCCACTACAATAAGGCTTTCTGCCGGACCATGCAGAAGGGACCGCTGGAGGTGAACACCGATGATATTAAGGCTTATCTGGCTTATCTTGACAACAGCCGGGACCTTTCTGCCTCTTCGGTAAATCTAGCTATCAGTGCGCTCAAGTTCTTTTACGGTTCTGTCCTCAAACGGAATATTGCAGGACAGCAGCACCGGCCCAGGCATGACAAGCGTCTGCCCTCTGTTTTTTCCAAGGCAGAAGTAAACCTTCTTCTTGAATGTGAGAAGAACCCCAAGCATCGGCTTCTTTTAATGCTGGTATATTCATCGGGTTTGCGGGTAAGCGAAGTTACGGCATTAAAGAAGGAGGATATTGACTTAAGCCGCAAGACTATTTTTATTCGTTCGGGGAAGGGGCGTAAAGATCGATTTACCTTGCTTTCTGATCGGGCCGCTCAGTTTATTAAGGAGTATTGTTTGCTTTATTCGATAGAAAGCTGGTTGTTCCCCGGTCAGCCGGCATTGCGGCATCTTTCAATACGCTCCGCTCAAAATATTTTTTACAAGGCCATGCAAAACGCCGGAATTTCCAAAAATACTTCAATTCACAGCCTTCGTCATTCTTTTGCAACCCATCTTCTGGAAAGCGGTATCAATTTAAAGTATATCCAGGAGCTTCTGGGACATGTATCAATCAGGACTACCGAACGCTATATCCATGTTGCCCACCTTTCCACCTTGCGTATTCCAAGCCCTCTGGATAGCCTCGCCGATGGGACCTGACGGATATAAAACGAAGGATTTTTCGTATTAATGACTAATGCGGCCTATTTAATGTATATCGTTTTATTGGGAGTAGAGGATGAATAAAGGTAATACATGGAAAATACGTTATGCGTAATTGCCCCTAAAATTTATTTGAAAATATTTGAATAAAAATAATTGACAGAAGAATAAGAAACATGATATAGTCTAAAAAATTGGAGGATTGCAATGTATTTTAAGAAATTGGTTGGAAAAAAATGTTATTTATCGCCAATTAATGAAAACGATGCTGAAAAATTTACTGAATGGCTTAATGATTTAGAAATCACAATAAATCTGCAACTCTATAATAGCGTAATAAATGTGGAAAATGAACGTGGTCTTTTGAACAGTTTATCAAAAGACCATAATTATTCAATTATAGACTTTGAAAAAAATGAATTAATTGGCAATTGTGGTTTTTTGGATATAGATCATTTGAATCAAACCGCAGAAATCGGATTATTTATTGGAAATAAAAATTACTGGAATAAAGGTTTTGGAAGTGAGGCGTTAACATTATTATTGGATTATGGATTTAAAGCGTTAAATTTGAACAATGTAATGTTAAAGGTATATTCGTTTAACAAAAGGGCAATAAAATCTTATGAAAAGGTGGGTTTTAAAATCATTGGAAAAAGACGTGAAGCGTTAAGACGTGGAAAAGAAACCTATGAAATAATATTTATGGACATATTGGAAAAAGAATTTTATGAAGAAAATAAAATAATAAATGAATAAATAAAAATACAGAATAAAAATAATGGAGTACGGGGCAACTACGCATAACAGGTCTGTTTACGCTGCGCCCGCAGTAGCGGGCTTGGTCTTCCGTTCGCTAGGTCATTGCGCTACGCTCCATTCCCACGCTCACTCCAGACACATTT
>JAIROH010000063.1 GCA_031257595.1 Treponema sp.
TAGCCAAGCATTTTCAGTTTTTCTTTAAGGATATCCCTGAATTTAACGGCTTGTTCAAATTCGGGGCTTAAGGCCAACGAGACCTCGCAGTCTCCCAGGGCGGCGGGATAGTCCTCAACATGGTAGTAGGCCTGGGCGCGGCGGTAAAGGGTAAAATTTTGGTAGGGATTAATCGAAAGCGACAGGCTAAAGTCTTCAATCGCTTCGGGATAGCGGCGGAGTACCGATTTTACCACGCCCCGGTAGTACGCCGCCTTGTAAGAAGCGGGATCGTATTCCAGGGCCCGTGTAAAATCCTCTATGGCGTCGTCATAGCTGGATTGGGCAAAATTCGCCATTCCCCGGTGCTTGTAGATCAGGGAAACAATGGAATTGTCCGGTTTAAGGTCCAGGATCCGGCTATAAAAACGTATCGCGTCGGCAAACTGGTTCTTGTTATGGGCGTAGAGGGCATTGAGGAGCAATTCATCAATAGTGGCATTTTCAATGTCCACGGATTCACGGGAAATTTCTTCTCCCGATTCTTCGATATCCTCAAAAAGCAGCGCGTCGGTTTCTTCTCCGATTTTCCGGTAAAATGAATCGCGGCGTTTCCCCAATTCATTGTTCAACTGCTTTTGATAACTCCTGATTTCCTGAAAAATGCTGTCCGCCAGGGAAAGGCTGGCGTTTACCGCCGCGAGTTTCCGTTTTAAAGGATCGTCAAAGGGGGTAAATTCCGCCTTGTATACCAGCTCATGTTCCACTTCCGCCCAGGCATCTTGCAGGATCGTCCTGACCTGGACTTCCGCCACAGTACAGCCGGCGTTTCCCCTTTTTTTTACGATTTCGGGCGGTATGTTGATAAGTAGGTGTACCGACTCATAGCCGAATTCCTTAAAACTGAAATGGGCGCCTTTTTTGTCCACTTCCAGAATCGAAAAATGTTCCCGCAGGGTCTTTTCGACCAGCCTTAGATCTTCGAGAAAAGGACAGATCACCCTAAGACCGATAAGATCGGTTAGTACCGGTTCTTCCTGGTTTTTGAGGAGTTTCAGGTATTTCCTGTAAAAAGAATCGAAATCTTTTTGTCTGCCCCGAACCGCGGGCCGAGAAGGCAGGGTACACAGGACTTCTTCGAGCCTGTCAATAAGATCTTTAATGACAAGGCGCCGTACGCCGAAACGCGCGTCATATTGTTTTTTTATCGTGTTACGGTCAGGAAAGTCCATTTTTTACAAAAAAAGCTGTCCGCCCACAAAAAATTGTGGGTAGACAGCCTCAGCTTTCATGTAAAGTTTGCTCTTTTACTGATCCGTCGTCGGAGAGGGAGTAAAGTCGCTTTCCGTGGCCTGCTTCTGGGATTCAAGATAACGAAGAATCTGCTGCTGGCCAAAACGGCTCATTTCCCACTTCTTCTTGGCCTCTTCCCTGGTCTGGATGATCTTCCAGAGGGCTTCGTCGTCGATGTCCCTGTCGGTATCGAGGACAGCCTTATCGTAGATGATCTTTACATCCCGGAAATAGGTAATAAAATCCCCGCCTTCCTTGTCCGCGTCCCTCTTAATAAGGAATCCGCCGAATTTGACAAATGGAGTGGATGTAGGATAAAGCGGATACAGCCGCAATTCACGGTTCCGTACCTGCGCCACATAGCCGGGATTGTCCCAACGAAGTTCGGCCCACCCGTCAAAGTTAAGGTAGTCCACATGCATCGTTTTCTCATTACCCTGATTATCAATAAGAATAACCGAAAGGCTGTGGGGGAAGTTAAGGCCATACACATTAACCGCAAGGGATTTAATCGTTCCCACGTTTTTGACAACGCCCAGACCATAATCGGGTTTTCCGTCCCCGTCCTCGTCGGGACCTTCAAAACGGCTCAACCCTACCGCCCCGCTTGAATCCTGGGAGATATTACCGTCGTCGTCAATGTCGCCGGTAGGTTCAAACGCGGGAATTTCAAAAGGCGGTTTAACGATGGCCCAGGAATTCCAGGGTTCGGTGGGAAAACTGACCCTGACGCCCATAACGGTGCCGTACTGCTTGGAGGGGGCTTCCAGAGTATAGCTCTGTACCTCCCTCATGATCGTCCTTGAAGACGAGGCAAGCTGAATATTCCAGTTTTTGATAGCCAGGGACGTCTTCATGATGTCCTTCTGCTCCTGGGTAAAACTGCCGCCGGCCACGGCGCCGTAATCCATTATGGTGGCGCGGTTCTGGGTAAACTGATCTCCCCCGTCCTGCTCGTTTTCGGGAGGAATGATATCCGCACCAAGTTTAGTGAAGTCGATCAGCACCGCTTCTTCCGCGAACAGTCCGCCAAGTACAACCAGCATGACGGCAAAAAGAATAAATATCCGTTTCATTCAGAGCTCCT
The DNA here is from genome assembly GCA_031257595.1 of Treponema sp. Taxonomy (GTDB): domain Bacteria; phylum Spirochaetota; class Spirochaetia; order Treponematales; family Breznakiellaceae; genus JAIROH01. Next base: position 2,360 of record JAIROH010000063.1, read on the forward strand.
TTATACATGCAATAAATTAGCCAGATAACATATAGTTTATATAAGGTCGGATAAAATTGTCAACACCCTTCCGCTTATTTCCCGAATATATCGGTAAATTCCTTAAAAAAAACTTCATTTCCTTCAATAAATAATTTGACATCGGCGACATAGGAAAAATTCCGCCTGATCCCCTGGTTTAGGGCAAGCGCCGCGGCAAAAACATCGGCCTTTGCCTCCGGAACCGGCAGCGCCGCGCTTTGGTCAAGGTCGCCGTATACCGTTCCGTCCCTGAAAATCAGCGAACGGAGCCTGGTTCCCTTGGGGAAAAGAGGCGCCGCTTCCAGGGAAACCGGTCCCAAAAGGGCTTCTTCCACATACCGGGCAATGTTTTCTTCCCGGGAGGCGGAACGGAGCAGCATACGGTCTTCCACCAGGGTCTTTCCCTGATCAAACGTATAAAACACGAACGTACGCCGCGACATACCCTGGCGGGCAACGTCGAAAAGGGCAAAACAGCAAAGCAAAACCAGATACAAAAAACGCCGGATCTGCTTAAAAAAGGAAAAATTTATCATTTTGTCGTACGCATCCCGTTTTATGGGGCAATATAACCGCCGGAGTTCTCAAATTCCGCTATAAAATCGCCTATTCCTTTATACAACGCTTCGGAGAATTTTTTCAAGTAAAGCGGGTCCGCCATAAGCCGGGCGTCGTCGGGGTTGCTTACAAAGCCCAATTCCACCAGTACCGACGGCATCCGGGCGTTCCGTACCACATACCAGTTTTCCGCCTTGAGCCCACGGGACGGAAGGCTTGTACCGAGGATTTCGGTAAAGCGGTTCAGAATAAACCGGGCTATCGTGACGCTTTCCATCGTAAATTCTTCTTCCAGCATATCGTTAAAAATATGAACAACCTCGACCGAGTCGGTGAATTTTTCCTTGTCGACAAGGGTACGGCGGTATTCGGGGCTCAGGTACCAGACCTCGTAGCCCCGCGCGCTTTTGTTGAGCGAGGCGTTGGCATGGACGGAAATGTAAATTATCGCTTCGTTTTCCTTGAGAACAACCGAATTGGCTATATTCACCCTATCTTCCAGGCTTGGATAAGTATCGCCCGAACGGGTCATAAGGATCCGTTTGTCGGGATAGGCGGATGAAAGGAGCGAATAAAGGTGCTTTGATACTTCCAGCGTTATGTCCTTTTCCACCGATTTCAGGCTTTTTCCGTTAATACTGTGGTTTCCCACAGCCCCGGAATCTTTTCCGCCGTGTCCGGGGTCTATAATGACCGCGGCTATACGGTACATGGGCCGGTCTTCCTCGGCGTAACGGTCGAATGTACGTTTGACGGAAACCACAAAATTTTCGGGAAAACGGAGGTTTCCATTTTCAAGATAGGGAAGCGCGACGGAAATCAGCTCTTTTCCGTCCATAAGAACGGGTCCCCGTTCTCCGGGAATACCTGAAAAAAAGACAAGCCTGTGCCCCTGTACGGTAAGCGTCCCCGAGCGGAAAAACGGATCCCAGCGGAGCTGCGCGCCGAGCTCTTTGCAGGCTTCTTCCGTTGAAAAGCCCCCGGGATTTTGCGGATAAAGGGGTGTCCGTGAAACAAGAAAAAAGAAAGCAAGAAAGATCGCCGGAAGTTTAAAAAATGGAAAGGTAAACCGCATTACCTCAACCTGTCAATGTAATAGGCGGCGCCCTGGTAGCCGCTGCGGATCAGCGCCGCCCAGAAGCCGCGGCCCAGCGCCGCGCTGTTCCGATCAACCTTTAGTTTGAGACCGGTAAGAAGTTCCACCGCGGCAAGGCTTTCCCCCACGGTTCTTCCCATATAATCCCCAAGGTCCGATCCGGCAAAAGCCGGGAACGGGTACAAAGTCATGGATTCGGTTTTTGGCTTTCCGGAAACGGCGGGAATCCCGAAAACGCCGGGAATGTCCGGGATGGCGGCGAGTTCTTCAAGCAGGCCGGCCGAAAGAACAAACGCCGGCGGAGGAAAAACCGGGCCGGCCGGGCCGGGGAAACAGGCGCTCTCCAGGAAAGCGTCTGTTTCCCTGTCGGGGGCGGTCAGGCGGACAAGAATCCGCCTGGCCGCCCCATCGGCGGCCTCTACGGCGGCGGCCCGGGCCGCCGCCGCGCTGATGACGTTGCCCGCCTTGGAGACGTTGTTTTCAGGGAAACTGAGCCGGCCGCCCGGGGCCGCCCTGACAAAAACGTCCCTGACGCCGGGAAACGACCGGGCTTCTTCAACGCCGAGGATCTCCGCGACTTTGCCCGGTATCGAGATAAAGGCCCGTTCGGCGCTTGTCCAGTTCCGCGACGGTTCAAGGCCATCCGGGCGGCGACTCAGGGCGGCGGCTATCGCGCCCCGGACCGGCTCTACCCCGGAGGCATAGGGGTAGGTCCAGCCGGACATGTATCCGCCTGAAAGCCGGGCGGCAATCTCCCCTATCATCGGGCCTTTGGAAGTGAGTTTTATGTCGCCTTTCGCCGCGCCGTTTGTAATGCCCAGGACACGGATTCCTTTTACAAAAACGTCGAGCAGCGCATCCCGGTCCCTGCGGGAAAATTCGGTGGGCATCGTATGGCCCATCTCGATAAAGTACGGCGGAAAACGGATATGCCTGTCGGCAAGGCCGCAAATCGTCACTTCCCCCTGAAATACCACGGCGTCAACGGAAAATTCAGGGCCTTCCATATATTCTTCCGCGATAACCCGGCCGGATCGGGAAAACCGGAGGGCCGCCGCCGCCGCGTCCCTGAATTCATCGTAACCGTCTACCCGGCGGCATCCCCGCCCCCCCATATTGTCCACGGGCTTTATCACGGCGGGGAAGTCAAAGGGGAGCCTGAAGTTTTTATCAGGCGGTTTTGTAAGGACGGTATAATCGGGCGACGGAAGGGCCGCTTCCCTGAAACGGCGTCTCATCCGTTCCTTGTCGGAAGCGTCAACGGCGGCCTGGTAGGGAATGCCGGGCAGTCCGAGCTTTTCGGCGACCCAGGCGACGGAAGCGGAAAAATCGGTGCCGGCGGTCATCACCCCGCTTAAACCGCCGTTTTTCACAAGGGAACGGGCAAGTGTTTCAATTTTGCCGGTATCTTTCAGATCGACGGGTTCAAAGCGGTCCGCCAGAGGCGCCATCGGCGCATTGGGATCGCCGTCGACGACTACCGTTTCAAGTCCCATGTTCCGGGCGCAGCGAATGGCCGGTCCCTGCATTACCCCCGCGCCGAGTATCAGTATCCTATCCATATCCTATCCATCGCGATTCTCCGGCGAAAGTTCCCCCGTCTTTACCGCGTATACCTCGAACGTGTCGCCCAGGCCGAAAACATCGCTTAACATAAGGAAAAACCGGCGCCCGCAGGACCTGGGAAAACGGCCCGCGTGAGGGAAACGTTCGGGATGATGGCCGGTGATCACCCTTTTTCGCAGCGTAAAGCCGCAACGGGAGAGAAGCCCGGCGCATTTTCCCGGATCCCAGACAGTCCAGTGATCCCCCGGACTGTTTTCAAGGAAAGTCCTGAGGGATCCGCGCCGGGAAACGCCGCTAAAAGAAGGCGTTGAAAAGGCCAGCACCCCTCCGGGAACCAAAAGACGGTTTGCCGCGGCAAGCGCCGCTCCGGGATCTTCCAGATGTTCGATGACAAACCAGAACGTAATGACATTGTACATATTTACGGGGCCGGGAAGATCTTCCGGGAAAAACCCGTGGAAAGCCTGAAATTTGAGCTTTTCCCGTACATGGCGGACGGCGTTTTCCGCGGGGTCTATGCCCTCGGGAACAAAGCCTTCTTCCCCGGCCGCCTCGAGAAAAGGCCCGTAGGCGCAGCCGGTGTCCAGAAGGCGTAACGGCGAAACGCCGGCCGGGGCGGCTTTTGGGGAATTTTCGGCAAGCAGGGCTTTTATGATCCCCAGCCTTCTCTTTCCGTTTGCTTTGAGCGCCGGAAAATCCTCAAGATAGGTTTTTCCGTATTGTTTTTTGTAGTTTTCAAAAAAATAGGCGGTGTTGTATTCCTGGGGAGGAGGCGTGGTTCTGTCCATATAGACGATTCCGCAGTCAAGACAGCGGCGGTACGTCCGATCGGGAAAACGCCCAAGAAGCCGCCGCCTTTGGGAAGCGCACGCGGGACAGCGGCGGTGGATCACGGGAGTCCAGGACAAAAAAAAGCCGCCAAGATCAAGCGGCCCTGTATCCAGCCAGCGGGCGGCGGCGGCCCGGCTTGTTTCGGCGATACGGCGGAGTTTTTTTTCATCCGGCAGCCCGCCGCTAAAAAGGAAAGAGCCAAGCCTTCGCAGACCCCGTTTCCCTATTCCGGCGGAAACAAAACCGGCGTTTTTTGCCAATGTTTCGTGGTACGTTCCCGGCGAAACCAGCAGTACCGGGACTTTCGCGGCGAGGGCCTCAAAAGCCCCCAGCCCAAAATGGGTGAGGACCAGATCGTAGCCGGAAAACATTTCCCGCGTTCCGTTTCCGTTTCCGCGGACGGCGAGTACCCCGGTTCCGGCAAGCGCGGCCTCGGATTCCGCCGGGCTTTTGTGCAAGGGCCCGAACAACGCGGTGATCCGGCAGGCCGTTCCGGCCTCTTTTGCCAGGGCAAGCGCCGCCGGAACGGTAAGCCCGGCGGGGTCTTCGGCGCCAAAGCTGACCAGGACGCGAAAAGGCCCCGGAAGGCCCCTGTCTTCGTAAAACGAAGGCCGCGCATTTTTCGGCAGGGGAAGAAAGGCCGGGCATAGTACGTTCGGCGGGTTTTTTTTCCGGGAACGGGGAAGAAGGTCTATCAGAAAATCAAAATCATCCCGGCAGCCTCCCTCGTCAATACCCACCACCGGGCCGAGGGATGTCCAGCGGGCAAACTCTTTTTTTTCGGTACGGAAAAGGTCAAGGACAACAAGGCCCCACGAACGGGAGGGGATTTCCTCTTCTCCGATAAAAAGATCGCCGGGGAGCGGGAACCCCGCCGGAACCTTCCCCCCGTGGTTTCCGGGCGCATGGAGAAAGGCGGCGGCCCCGGAACGGCGCAGGGATTCAACCAGAGCCATCGAACGGATCAGATGGCCGCCGCCCCTGCCTTCGCCGCAGGCGGCAACGACAAGAACGTCCCCCGTCATGAAAAAACCTCCGGCGCGAAGGATTTTTCAGGGGAAAAACGTTTCAGGTACATCCGGATGATGTTTTCGCCAAGAAACCGTTCGTCCCCGCCGCCGTATTCTTCTGTCAACGCGGCGTAAAAGGCGTCCGCCGTTTCCAGATCTTCGGCCGTATCGACGGTAAGGCGCGTCACCCGGTTTTCCGCGAGGAGCGGATCCGCCCACTTTTCCGGGGCGGCGGGCCGGTGGACGCGAAACCGTTCGGGGTGATTGTAAAGATACGGGCACACATGCTCCCTTTCAAACGGTTCCGCCGCTTCTTTTTCCGCCCGGAGCAGTACGGCCGCCCTGACAACTTCCACGCCCGCGCCGTAGGGGAGCCGGGAATAGCCGGAATAATCGGCATCAAGGGCCGCCGCTTCGCCGGCCAGGGCGGCCGCGGCGTCGGCAAACACAAAGGGATTGTCCCCCGTCGCCCTGATGATACGATCAGGGTTAAAGCGCCGTATCGCCGCGCAAAACCTCCCCAGTACGTCGTCTTTCGGGCCTGTCACCAGCTCAAAACCGGCCCGCCGCGCCAGCGGCAAAAAAGGAACTTCGCAGTCCTCCGGGCAGGCGAGAATACGGAGATCGCAGGGAACCCTGTTCAACGCCTCCATGACCCTGAACAGCAGCGGTTCGCTCCCAAGGCCGCAAAGGCTTTTTCCGGGAAGCCGGCTGGAATCAAGCCTTCCCTGAAGTATAACGGCGGTCACTCATCCGTCTCCTTCATTCGCGGCGGGATCCGGCGTCCGGGAATCCGCCCTGCCGACAGACGGGAAAGCTTCGGGGCCGGCGGTTTCAGGACGGACGGTTTCAGGATGGGGAACTTCGTCCGGCCTGCCGTGCTGCCACAGATCGGTTATCGCCCTGGCGTCGCAGATAAAACGGTTTTTGTTTTCCTCTACCCAGCGCCGTTCTTTGGCAAATTCATTCCAGGCGCCAAGAAGATCCCAGCCCGCTTTCGCGAGGTAACCGGGAAAACGGCGCAGCGGAATATGGGCGTAGTCTCCCCGGAAAACCGGCGCGAGGTTTTTCAGGTAAAAAAGCCTGTAGGACGCGTCTATCGTACTGTCCTCGGGACCGGCGTCGCCGTCGAATATCAGATGAACGTTCCCCGTCGAACGGATCGTTTCTCCCCATAAATAGGCCCGGAAGCCGAAGTCCATAAGCTGCCAGTAGGGCGACGAGATTGCCCTGTCAAAGCCCCCAAGGCGGATAAACTTTTCCCTGTCGTAGATTCCCGTCCAGTCATAGGGATAGAGGGAAGGCTGCCCTTCGTAACCGGGCGCGGCGGGAAGGGCGCCGATTTTTCTCCGGTCATAAAACGGGGCAATAAGGGTGGGGAGGTTTTCAAAGCCCGAAGTCTGAATTACCGGAACAACGCAAAGCTTGCGGGCCGAATCCGTTTCGCCCAAAAAAAGTTCCGCAATCCGGGCCGCGCCGTTAAACAGTTTTTGGTCGTTCCAGAGGACGAAAAAAAGAGGGCCTGAAAGCTCCGAAGCGGCAAGGTTTATCGCTTCTCCGGGGCCGATGTTTTCCTTTGACAAAATAAAACGCACAAAGGGGAAACGGCCGGAAAGTTCCTCGATGTCGTAGCGTTCCAGCGTCCCTTCGATGGAAATGATATAATCGAATCCGGCTTTTTCGAGTTCCTGAAAAAACGTGCGCCTGGGATAGCGTCCGCCCCGGTTAAGGAGTACCGCGGAAAGACCCGTAGAGGCGGCCCGTTCGGTTCCGCCCACCGCGGTATATGAGGGCATCGAAGATCGATTAAAAGTTGTAGGTGTAGTACTCATCGCAGTCCGGGCAGATTCCCCGGTATTCCTCCCGGCAGTGTTCCCGGTAGCGCTCTTCGCCGCGTTTCCAGATATCGTCAAGGCTGCCGGTAAAGGCGTTTCCCAGAAGAACATTTCCGTCTCCTTTCCACAGTTCCGGGCACGCGTTGGCGCAGAACGGCACACCGCCGTCAAGCAGCACAACGAAGTCCCTCATAATATGCCAGCAGGGCCGCCGCTTTATCGGAGAAAGATCCACCGCGTTCCTTTTGGGAAGGGCGCCGCAGAAATCGTTGTATTTTTGGATGATGATCCCCAAACCGATCTTTTTCCAGGCCCGGTAAAACCGTTCAATGGCGTCTTCGGCTCCTTTGGTTCTGACCGCCTGAACATAAACCCGATTCCTGCCGGAGACGGCGGGAAAATGCAGGGCAAGTTCCTGGGCGAAGGCGGGTCCGGACGGGTCCGAAGGGGGCGAAACAGGCAGATCGTTTTCGTTGAGGGACACGATCCAGGAAAGGGCATCCATGCCGTTTTTGCGCGGCGGGACAGTCCGGGAATCCTTGACTTTTTCGGCAATACGCGCCGGAGCGCCGCTTTTCCAGCCAATCCCGGTGGTTTCCACAACCAGCGAAAAGGCGGGCCTTTCCAGTACCGCTTCGATAAGGGCTTCGGATTCAGGATGCAGCGCCGGTTCGCCCCAGGGTGAAATGTCTATTACCCCGTCTCCGGCGAAGGCTTCTATAGCGTCGAGAAGTTCCGCGAAACGTCCCGGATCCATAAACCCGTCCGGGTTTTCGCCGGAACCCTTCTGTCCCCAGGGGCAGAAGGCGCAGCTTCCCGTATGGGACCCGCCGGGGCAGGCCCGCGAAACCTGGATGGAAAAAAAATTCGGCAGGGTACGGAGCTGTTCCGGCTTTTCGGCGATAAGCCTTTCCACGGCCGCGCTTGCGGACGCCGCTTCCAGAATCCCCGATTCCGCGAAACGTTCCAAAAGGAGCAGGTTGCGCCGGGAATCCGCCCCAAGGTTCAGCCTGTGACACCTGAGATCCACCGTGGAAATTTCAGTTTCTATGTCGAATGAATTGATGTCTTTCTGTAAAACGGCAAAGAGCGAATCCCTTTCGACCGGGCCTTCTCCCAGGGTTCCAACGCCGGAACCCGGTTCTCCGGCTATTTTGCGGAGTATGCCGGCCGTTCCTGGACCAAGTAATTCGGGGGCAAGGCCGTAAGGCCAGCCGTCGGCATAGGAATAATCCGCGGCAAAGCGGCAGTGTCTTTCGGCGATTTTTCCGGCAAGTTCCCCGTCGAGAAACGGCGTATCCGCCCAGGCATAGTAGGTAAAGTCAAAGGTTTCCGCTTCCTCGGAAAGGGTTTTAAGCAAAAGCGAAACGGTCCATTCCCGGACAATGACGGAACAGGCCGGGCCGCGGGCCGGGCCGCCTACGGGATATTCCGTTCCCTCCTTTCCCAAAAGTATGACTTTTCCCGTACCCGGAAAGGCCGCGGCCCGCTCCAGCGCAAGGGAAAAGGCGCTTTTGCCGCCGAAAACCGGCCTAAAAGCCTCTCCGGCGAGGTTTCCGCCGAACAATACGGTAAGGGCATTCATACTTTTCTAGTATCGGCGCTTTCGGGATGAGGAATGAGGATGTCTTGCGGCGCCGATCCCCGAAAAAAGATTGGACTTGTTCAACAACCTATTTTACTGAACCCTATCGGGTTCGGGTTGTTGAACAAGTCTCGCAAAATGCTCCGCATTTTGCAGGTTTTATAAGGAATTTGTTCGATAACTG
>JAIROH010000079.1 GCA_031257595.1 Treponema sp.
CTGGGCCGCAGCGAATCGGTGGCGGAAAAGGGAAGCCGGATATTTGCCGCCTATGGAGAAAGCCATATTTTTGAACGCCACCGGCATCGTTATGAATTTTCCAACATCTATCGCGAAGAAATGATCAATTCGGGACTCAGGCTTTCCGCGTTTACCCCCGACGGGCTTTTGGTTGAATCGGCGGAATGGCCGGATCATCCCTGGGCTGTCGGAGTTCAGTTCCACCCGGAATTCAAATCAAAGCCGACGGCGGCCCATCCCCTGTTCAGGGAATTTGTCGCCGCCGCGAAGGACAGCCGGAAAACAGCGGAAAACGGATCATGAGAAAACATTCCGGATCGACATGGATGCCGATCACTGTTTTACTTATCCTCGCGGCCTGTTCTTTTGACTATGATGTATCCTCCGAAGGTTTCGAAAACGATCCCGATGTGATCATGAAAGATGTGGAATACGTCCGTATGGAAAATTCCGTTCCGGTGGTACGGATGCGTTCCGAAGAAGCCCGGCGTTACGAGGCAAAGCATGTCATGGAGATGGACGATTTTTCTTTTGAACAATACAATGCCGCGGCCTCCGAAACAGACGAAGTTCCGGATATAAATGTCCGGGGCCGCGGAGCTTCGGTAAAGATCGAAACCGATTCCGGAAATCTGACCATGGCAGGAGGCGTTTCCATAGACGTTCAGTCCGAAGATTTTTCACTGCGCACCGAAAGCCTTTCCTGGGAAGACAAGGAACGGCTTCTATCCGCTCCGGGAGAAGTTACCGTTACCCGTTCGGACGGGACTCAGCTTTCGGGCCGGAATCTTTCCGCCGACACGCGAAGGCGCCAGTGGCGTTTTGAAGGAGCCGTTTCCGGAGACATCGTCGAAAAAGACGAAGACGCGGAAGAGGCCGCGGAAGAGGCCGCGGAAGAGGCCGAAACGGATACAGACAAGGTCCCGGAAGAAGAATACCGGCGGGTGGAAAAATGAACCTCTCCGCCCCAAGGGGCGGGGTATTTTGTAAGCGTTACATTGTTTACGAGGGTGAGTTCTGCAAGGGAATTATTTAACTGTGGGGTTTGTTACCATGCAATCTAAACATAACATTTCTGAACCGCCCCAAGGCTCCCCCGCCGAAAGGCGGGTTCTTGGGAATCAAACCCCACCGCGAATGAAAGGCCTGATTTTTTTGTTGCCGGCGGTTTTTTCCGTTTTGTTTTGCGTTTCGCTTTACGCGGAAACGTTCAGCTTTAAAGCCGATAAGATGAGCGGGAGCCGGGCGACCGGCAAGGAAGTCCTGATCCTTTCGGGCAGCGCCGAAGTTCATTCCGATTCCATCATACTCAAGGCGGATCGTATCGAGATTCAGGGGGCGGACAACGAGTTTATCGACTGCAGCGGCAACGTCTGGGGCATGGAAGAAGAAAAAAACATTATCTTTAGAACCGACAGGCTCCGCTATGACCGTACTCAAAAAATAGCCCGGCTTGAAGGAGATTCAACCCTGGAAGACAGAGACAACGAAGTCGTGGTAAAAGGACGCTTTATCGAATACAACGATGGGAACGAAACTGCGGTGTTCCAGGTAGCGGTACGACTTTTCAAAGAGTCCATCGTCTGCCGTTCCGAATATGCCGTATACAAAAGGGACGAACAGCTTCTTGATCTTTCGGGTTTTCCCGTAGTGTTCAAGAACGATGATGAATTCCGCGCGGACCGCATACGGGTTGACCTTGATACCGAAGACGTTTCCATGGAAGGAACCATTTCCGGTTCTATCAAAGGGAACGATTAATGGCAGATACCGTTGAGCAGTACGGCGCGGCCATGGAGACGGATTCGCACGCCCTTGCGGTCCAGGCGTTGCACAAACGTTTCGGCAAGCGGGAAGTTGTCCGGGGTGTTGATTTTACGATGAAAAACGGAGAAGTGGCCGGGCTGCTCGGTCCCAATGGAGCGGGAAAAACGACGATATTTTACATCATCGTGGGTTTTCACCGGCCCAGCGGAGGCAGCGTGCTTCTGGACGGAAGGGACATTGCCACCGAACCGATGTATCGCCGGGCACGGCTGGGTATTACCTATCTGCCCCAGGAAGCGTCGGTGTTCCGGAAACTTACGGTAGAACAGAACCTGTGGGCCATTCTTGAAACCAGGCGGGACATTGATTTGCCGGCAAAAAAGGAGCGGCTGGAAAAGCTGCTTGAAGAATTCGGCATTGACCGAATCCGGGGCCAGTACGGCTATACCCTTTCCGGCGGAGAACGGCGGCGCACCGAAATTGCCCGTGCGCTGGCGATGGAGCCGAAATTCCTGCTTTTGGACGAACCGTTTGCGGGTATCGATCCCAAAACGGTTTTTGAGTTAAAGGTGATTATACGGTCCCTTGCCGAAAATGGTATCGGGATACTCATTACCGATCACAATGTACGGGATACGCTGGAAATAACCACGGAAGCGTTTATCATCAACGATGGCCTTATCGTAGCCCGCGGCGGCAAGGACGCGATACTTGCCGATCCTATGGTACGGGAGATTTATCTGGGCAGAGAATTCCGGATGTAGGCGCATGGGCCTGTTCGAATTTTATTGTGTTCAAATGGTTTTTCATAAAGACCTCCATGCTTGCTAATGAAATTCTCCCCAGCGTTTCCCTTTTTCCACGCTTACCCGCAGGGGGACGGAAAGCGGAACGGCGTTTTCCATCCGGTCCCGAACGAGCGCGGCCGTTTCTTCGGCGGCTTCTTTGGGACATTCCAGGATAAGTTCATCGTGAACCTGGAGTAAAAGCTTTGCCGGACTTTTTTTGACGGAGAGCGCTTTGTCCATGTTGAGCATCGCCGTTTTAACAATGTCCGCCGCCGAACCCTGTATCGGCGTATTGACCGCGACGCGTTCGGCGGCGGCTTTTTCCGTTTTGTTCTGCGAGTTGATCGCCTGAATATAACGGCGGCGGCCCAGTATTGTCGAAGCGTAGCCGGTTTTTTCGGTACGCCGTATAAGCTCTTCAATAAAATTTCGCACACCGGCATAGGTACTAAAGTATGCCTGGATAAAGGCCGCCGCATCGCTCCGGCTTATGCCCAGTTCGTTGGAAAGCCGGAAGGCGCTCATCCCATACATCACCCCAAAGTTGATGGTCTTGGCGATACGCCGCTTGTCCGCCGGAACGTTTTTTTCATCCAGGCCGAAGATCAGCGCCGCGGTTCTGGCGTGGACATCTTTCCCGTTGATAAGGGCTTCCATAAGGTTTGGATCCTGGGACAGATGGGTCAATACCACAAGTTCAATCTGATTATAATCCGCGGAAATAAGGACACAGCCGGGCTTTGCCGTAAAGGCTTCCCGTATCCGCCTGCCTTCTTCTTCCCGTATCGGTATGTTCTGCAAATTCGGATCCCGCGAAGAAAGCCTGCCCGTCGCGGTGCCTGTCTGGATAAAGTTTGTGTGGATTCTGCCGGCGGCGTCCGCCGTTTCGATAAGGGCGTCGACATACGTTGACTTCAGCTTCGCCATGGCGCGGTGCCGCAGAATCAGGGCGGGAACTTCGTCGATTCCGGCAAGCTCTTCCAGCACATCCACATCGGTCGAATAGCCTGTTTTGGTCCGCTTTCCCGGCTTAAGCCCCCTTTCGGTAAAGAGCACTTCCTGAAGCTGCTTGGGCGAACCCAGGTTAAATTCATGCCCCACTTTTTTCCAGGTTTCTTCCTGTACCTTTTCCATATCCGTTTCAAGTTCTTTTCCGTATTCGCCAAGCACTTTGGTTTCAATCCTGATGCCCTCTCCTTCCATTTCCGCGAGAATCGGGAGCAGGGGCATTTCCAGTTCCAGGAAGAGCTTTAAGGATTCCGCTTTTTCAAGCCGGGGGGCGAGAAAACGCATCATGCGGAGGGTAAGGTCGGCGTCTTCGGCGGAATAACGGCAGGCGGTTTCAAGCGGCGCCTGATCGAAAGAACCGCCTTTGGGAACAACGTCGTCGTATTTTACCGGGCTGTAGTTAAGGTAGTACGCGGCAAGGGAATCCAGCGAATAGTTGTTCCGTTCGGGATCGTCCACCCAGGCGGCAACCATCGTATCCCAGATACGGCATTTCCAGCGCCCCAGTCCCCATCCCCGGCTTACCTTGTAGTCGTATTTTGCGTTATGCGCAACTATTATCATCATTGCGTCCATAAGAAGAGGTTCAAGGAGGGCGCGGACTTTTTCGCCGTCTATAAACGGATCCGTCCCCGGTTCCCCGCCGCCGGGGGAACTGTGGGCCGTGACCGGAACATAGCAGGCTTCCTTTGGCTTTAACGCAAGTGAAATGCCGATAGGCCTGGCGTTCCAGGCGTCAAGGGAATCGGTCTCGAAGTCCAGGGCCAAAAGTCCCTGTTTCCTCGCCGTATCGAGCAGGGCCGCAAGTTCCTTTTCGTCAAGTATGGTTTTGTAGCGGCCTTCGCCGAGCAGCGAGGGATCCGGGGGGGCGGATTTGCCCGCAGCCTGTGACGATAACTGGCTTTTAACCTTTGAGTCAAGCTGCCGCGCGGACTGCTGGATACCTTCCCGCATCAGTACCGCCGCGCCGGCGCTTCGGTCAAGGTTTTCAATTGAAAGCTCGTCGATGCTTTTTAGCGGAAGGGGAACCTTTGTTTCCAGCGTAATAAGTTTTTTCGCAAAATAGGCGCTGTCTTTTCCTTCGGCGAGTTTTTTTCCGATTGCCCCCTCAATGGCGGCGAGATTTTTATAGATGCCGTCAAGCGAACCGTAGCGGGCCATAAGCTTTACCGCCGTTTTTTCGCCGATTCCCTTTACCCCCGGCACGTTGTCGGAATTGTCCCCGATAAGCGACAGCAGATCGAGAACCTTGCCGGGACTTACCCCCCATTCGGCTTTTACCTCGTCCGGACCGGTAAGATCCCAGGGGATGCCCCCTATCATCCCGCCCGCCCCGGCTTTGCTGCCGGACTTTTGCGGCCTTAGCTGATAAACGCCGCCGCCTACAAGCTGAAGCAGATCCTTGTCCGACGAAAGTATGTAGCAACCGCGGCCTTCCGCCCGGCAGGTTTCCGCCAGCGTCGCGATAATGTCATCGGCCTCATAGCCGTCTGCACGAAGGGCGGGAACCCCCAGGGCGGCAAGCATTTCTTCCACCAGCGGAACCTGGGCGTGGAGGTCTTCGGGGGTTTTTTGCCGTGTGGCTTTGTATTCGGCGTACATGTTATGGCGGAACGTCGGAGTACGGGAATCGAACGCCGCCGCCAACCTGAGGGGTTTTTGCGGTTTCGCGGACGCGCCGGAACCGGCAGGCGCCGGAACGCCGTCGTCGATAAGCCCTACCAGGGTCCGGGCAAAACCGAACAGGGCGGAAATATTCTCTCCTTTTGGGTTCTTCAGCGGCCTGGAAAGAAAGGCGAAATAGGAGCGATAAATAAGACCGTAGGCATCTATGACATAAAGGGGAGATTTTACCATGGCTTATTATACTATGAAAACCGTTACAGTGTCTCGAGGGCGAGCTCCAACACATCCGGCGGCATGGCGGATTCCAAATAAGCCAAATATGCGGCAAAGTTTAGGTTTGTGACGCCGTCTCTCAAGGCCCGCGCCGCCATTCGCCCGCCTCTTTGTGCGCCGTATGCCCGCGTGGCGTGTCGCGGTATCTTTTCGCCGAACCTGCCGTATCTCTCAGACGAGGCTTTATACAGCTTTATTCGAAATAAGCAACGCTTAAGATACCCGGAAGCTCTGCTCCGGGGAGGTTCATTACGAAAAACGGATGCAGCCTGTAATCAACCATTTCCATTGTCCGCCTCCTCAAGATACTCCTCCGCCATAGCGAAGCAGGCCGTCATGTTCCTCTTCATATCCGGGCCTTCTTCTATCCTCTCCAAATACCAGATCGAAGCATACATGGATACGAGCGGCAGATACTTGAATAAAGAGTCTCTATCCTTCTTTGTACTCTCCCTGCCCATATATCGCTCCAGCGCCCTGTACGCCTGCTTCACCGTGTATTCGCCGTATGCGACAAAAGTGGCCAGGTCTATCATGGGGCTCGCCATCGCCGAATACTCAAAATCAATCAGGTAGTCGCCCCGCCGGGTCAGCAAAAAATTATATTTGATCGG
>JAIROH010000110.1 GCA_031257595.1 Treponema sp.
ACGGACAAACGAGTAGACCTCATGGGTCTTTCCATAACCCGCGCCGGCGCAGACGATAACTATGGGCTTTTGTACCGCCTTTTTCAGCAGTTCCTCTATTTGGGGACGTTCAAGATAGATCTGGTTTCCCGAAGCTATGGGCGCATTACTGTGGACTATTTGTTCTGGCACTTTTTTTCCTCACATGAGGCAGAAACGAGGTAGCTCCAAAATGTCGAATCCTGAAGCTACAGCCTACAAAAACACGGTTCTGTAAGGTTTTGCTAGGTTTTGCAAGGTTTTGACCTGAAAATCGCAAGAGCCGATTACAAAGGAACCAATTTGAATTGACTCCCCGCCTAAAGGGACGAGGCATGAACCCGCGGGCGGAATCAGTCCAAATATGCGCGGATTCAACCAGAGCCTTTTGTCAACAAGAATACCGGACAGCCGGCAGTCTGTCGCTACCTGAGATAATACCCCCGAAAAGCTGAAGCTGTCAATGCAAGAATTTTATTATTCGGATAAAAGAATCCCCCTTGACCTTTTCAGCAAAAATCCCCGCCAAACGGCGTTCCGGATTCAAGGTCCCTGTGTGGGAAAAGTAGAAATATTTTTAACCGCGAAGGCTCACAAGGCAAAAGGGGAAAGATTATGCGGCACAGGGAGACAACAAAACGGTTCCCCTGTTCGCCTTTCACCTCTGCGGTTACTCTCCAAACGTTGTGGCTCTCAAGAACCCTTAGGCGATTTCCTTTACCGGAACGGAGAAGGTCTCGGTCCTGGCCTGCATCGCCGCATTGCAATGTTCGGCAATCCCGGCGAACTGCGGCGCGAGGTCCTGGAACAGCTCTACCAGAACCGGGTCAAAATGCTTCTCCCTGCCTTCAACGATTATCCGCTCCGCCTCCTGGGGACTAAGCGGCTGTTTGTAGGGCCGCAGGGCAATCAGCGCGTCATAGACATCGGCAATGGCCATAAGCCGGCCCTGCAGGGGAATCATGGAATTTTTAAGCCCTCTGGGGTATCCCGAGCCGTCCCACTTTTCATGGTGGGTCCCCGCGAAAATTTTCGCGTGGCAGAGAAAATCGTTGTCCGAGCTGGTCTTCATGATGCCCTCTATGGCTTTCTCGCCGATGGACGCATGCCGTTTCATAATCTCAAATTCTTCGGACGTCAGTTTTCCCGGTTTGTTAAGGATCGCGTCGCTGATGGAGATCTTGCCCACGTCGTGAAGCTGGGCCGAAGGGACAAGGAATTCCAGGTTCCAGCTTGAAACTTCTTCCCAATAGATTTTCCCGGAAAGGAGTTTGTCCACTAGAAGTTTCAGATAGTTCTGGGTACGTTCTATGTGCCCGCCGGTTACGTCGTCCCGGAATTCAACCATTTCCGTTACGGTGTTTAGTATTGAATTTTGAAGTTCCACCACCTGCCGGGTCCGCTGCCGGACCATTTCCTGTAAATTCTCGTTGTATTCTTTCAGGGCCGTCTGCTGGTTCCGCATAAGCAGGTGATTTTCTATGCGCTTCAAAAGCAGCGGAGGTGAAAAAGGCTTGGGGATGTAGTCTATGGCGCCGAGGTTTAAACCTTCAAGCTCGCTGCCAAAATCGTTCCTGGCGGTAAGAAAGATAACCGGAATCTCACGGGTTTTCTTTTCCCCTTTGAGCTTTTTTATCGCCTCGTAACCGTTCATTTCGGGCATCTCGATGTCAAGAAGGATCAGATCCGGCGTTACTTTTTCCAGTATCTGAAAAAGCTTCGCGCCCGAAGGTACGGAAAAAATGTCGTAGTGTCCCTTTAACACCATTTTTCCCGCCGTCAGGTTGGTCATATTGTCGTCGACCAAAAAAATAATCTGTTTGCTTTTCATTTTTTTACCTTCCTTTTCTTGTTTATCCCTCGACCAACAGGATCTCTTCCCGCAGCGGAAGTTCCTCTTCCGGCAACAGCGTCTCCGCCGGTATCAGGGGCACAAGCCGTTTCATTATTTCCTCGAATTCGGATTTATCGATCTGTTCCCGCAGCCAGGGTACCAGTTCCGCCTCCGATTCGTAGGCGCACTGTTCCAGTTTTTCCATCGCGCGGTCAAGCTCTCCCATGTCGTACTGTTCCGCGGCGTCCCTGATCCTGGCGAGCAGAACCGGGTCCGGAGCGGCCTTGCGGGGTTTTTGTATCGTCTCTTCCAGGGTGTCAAGAAGTTCCGTTAAACGCGCGATAAACCGTTCGACGGATTCGATAAACGCCTCGTTTCCGGCTTTAACAAAATCCGCGTTCCCGGCCTTGGCCGCGTGTTCCAGTTCTTCCGCCGCGCGCCCAACGGTATCCGCGGAAATCCCGTAACTGGAACCCTTGATGCCGTGGACGGTAATCGCATAGTCCGAAAGGGTATCCGTATCATGCGCCGCTTCAAGCAGGGCCGGGGTGTGAAGCGCGTAGGAACGCAGCGATTCCATGTAGGCTTTTCCGTCCCCGCCAAAACGTTCCAGCCCCGCTTCCGCGTTGAGGCCTTCCCCACGGGCGCTTTTTATCAGCTCCGCAACCTGGCGTTCAAGGTCCTCATCGGCATTATTCACGCCGTCCGCCTTCGCGTCCCGGCTTCCTTCCGCAAGCCGGCTTTCCGTATCAATACCCATTTTCTTCTCCTGTTCCCTGTCCCTTACCCAGCGGTTAATCGCGGCGTTCATCTTCATGATGTCGATGGGTTTGGTAAGAAAATCCTGGAACCCGTTGTTAAGGAACAGCTTTTCGTTGCCGACGATAGCGTTGGCCGTGAGCGCGATAATCGGCACAGTCCTCGCATAGTCGCTGTCTATTTCGTTTCTGATGATCCGCGCCGCCTCAAGGCCGTCCATGCCGGGCATCATGTGATCCATGAAGATTGCGTTGTAGCGGGTTTCGCCTTTCCGCACCAGCTCTACGGCCGCCCGGCCGCTGGTCACGCAGTCCACGGTCATGCCGTAGGGCTTCATGAT
>JAIROH010000175.1 GCA_031257595.1 Treponema sp.
AGAATGCGGTTTAAATTGTACTTTGCCTTTTCGTCGCGGTATTCGTTGAAAAAAGTCCGGGCTTCGTTGTAAAGGCCGATTACCTCGCCGCCGGTTAGTATGTAGCGGTATGAGCCGCCTGTTTCGACAGGGGCGGATGTTTCGTCATTTGCAAGAACGCTGTTTTCAAGACCGGGCCGCCGAAGCTCAGGCTCCCGGTTGAGAAAAAAGGCGACCCCCGCCGTGGCGGCGCACACAAGCACGGCCAGCGGCAATACCAGAAACACCGGCTTAAGGCGCGGCGCCGGAATCGGCGGATAAAGGCTTCGGGCCTTCCGGCTTTGCATCCAGGCGGAAAGATCTTCGCCCGACTTTCTGATAATGTTCAGGGCTTTTCCGGCAATTTTATTTCCACCCTCAATATCCTGTACGTCAAGGTACAGATCAACAGCCTTTTCGGTATCTCCCCTTTTTAAAAAATAAAACGCGAGTCCCAAAAGGGGCCCTGTTTCGCGAAATTTTATGTTCTTTGCCCGGTTGAAATAGGTAAAAGCCCCGCCCAGATCCCCGGCGTAAAGGCAGCATAAACCGAGAATGTGATAATATTGAAAAGATTCCTGGTACCTGAATACTTCGGATTCAAGCATCTTTATCGCCGAATCGTACTTTCCGCCATGCATAAGACCGAGGGCTTTATTCAGCAACGGATCGCTTGACATACTTTTTACAGGCCGTATTTGGCTTTTAACCTGGAAATGACCAGTTCGATGGCCGCAAGTTCTTCGTCGGGGACGGACGCGCCGGATTCGATGTGTTCGTCAAGCCTTGCGGCAAGATCGCGCAAAATAACAAGATCCGCCTGCATTGTGTCGTTTGAGGGCGTTTCCTTTTTTGCGCTTGTTTCGATAAGCCTGGATATCTCATCCGATTCTTCGGCAAAGTTCCCTGAAAAACCGTTCTCGTCTTTGGACGCGAGAACCAGCGTAATGATCCTTGACTCTCCGGCATTTACAGCGGCAGGCTCATAATAGTAACATACCGCGGAATCGCCGATCGAATAAGGCAGCAAATTGAAATTCCGGCCCTGATAAAACGGAGTTTTCCACGGAACATCGTTGAGCCGTTTCCAGTTCGCGAAATGTACCAAATCGGGCGTGGTAATTCCGTCGCCGGAAACGCTGCCCATAAGGCTTAGCCTGCTGTTGCCCGAAACCCAGAAAGAGTCGTTGGAATCCGCGGCTATCACAGCTTCCGAACGTATCTCCCTTTTATCGGTAGAAAAATGGATATCGTCTTCGCCAAGGCTTGTATCAATAAGGAAACGCAGCCCCGCCTGTATCTGCCGCCTGCCCTTGTTGGTAATCGTGATGGTGATTTTGACGCCGTTGGTGAGATACGATCCTGAAGTTTTTACAAAGCTAAAGTCTTCGGTTACCGTCAATGCCGGGGAATCAAACACCAGGGAAGGATTGGCCGCCGATCCGCCAAGGCCTGTTTTGAACGAAGAGGTGTTTCCAAGCCGGTAATCCCTGTCGTTAACCTGGATCGCGAGAAAACTTGTCCGGGGATCCTTGTCCGCGAAAAAAGGAACATATTCTTCCCGGGCAATATCCGACATATAATAAAGAGAAAACCGTCCGATATTTTCGTTAAGTACCAGGCGGATTCTTCCTTCCACAAATTCAGCGGCTCCAACGGACGACACAGCCAGGAGAAAGAACAGGAAAAAAACGGCCGTTTTTTTCATTCGCGGCGGGATTTGACGCTCAGGAATCCGCCTTTCGGCGCGAAATGTTTGCGGGGGGAGGTTCATTTTTCCGCCTCCGTTGAATAAAGCCGTCCGGTCATGGCGTTTTGCAGGGCAAGAATATCGTTTTTAAGGGAAAGAAGCCGCAAGGCCATGTCCTGGTCTGTATAGGACGGAGCGGGGGGTTCTCCGCTTTGGTCCAAAAGGGCGGCGTTGGCTTCCCTAAGGCTTGATTCCAGCGAAGAAATCTTTTGCTCAGCGGCGGTTATCTGACTTCTGTAATCTTCGTTGGAAAGTTCCAGGTCGGACACCGATGTATCGCCCTGCAGTTCGGCAAGCCGTTTTTGATAGGCCATAATCGTCAAATCGTAGTCCTTTTCCCGCCGCTGGTATTCTTCCTGGATTCTAAGGGATTCTTCATGGGTCCAGTTAAGTATGGAAAGCAGCTCCGCTTCGACTTTTTTCTGTTTTATAAGCTCCATGCGGTACAGGGCGGCCTGGTATTTTGAACTGCCGGGGTATTTTTCCACTACCCCGGCAAAAACGGTTTCCGCCGTATCAAGCTGTCCCAGGGCATAAAGACACTCGCCGGCCCAGTAAAGAGAGGCCGCTTTAAGGGTTTTGTCATTTTCCCGCGCCGAATAATCGGAAAGGACAATCAGGGCTTCTTCGTAATTGCCGAGATAGTAAAGGATTCTGCCCCGGTGGTACGGCAATTCGGGCTTTCCGCCGGGATAAAGGGCTTCCAGCGTATCAAGGGTTTCCAGCGCGCTCCGGTAGTTTCCCGAAGACAGCTGCGAAAGGCCTATCCAGTAAAGCGCGTCGGGATAATCGTTATTCCCCGGATCGACATTCCGCAGTTCGGAAACGGCTTCGGCAAAGCTGCCTTCCCCATAGAGACGCAGACCCCTTTGAAGGGCTGTTTCCGCGCTTTGGGAAAAAATGGAAACCGAAATGCTTATACCCGCTAAAAGAAGAAAAAACGCTTTTTGCTTCATTTACACACCATACTTCGGAATCTAGAAAAAATTCCACTATGACTCTCCCCGCCGCAGAGCGGCGGGGTATCGTCGTTCTGCAAGGTATGGATATTATGCATGTCCATACCCCCAACAACCAAATCCTTACCGGGTTCAAATCGCCCCAGAGGCTCCCCCAAGAACCCGCTCGCCAGCTCGCGGGGGAGGAAAGGCGGGTTCTTGGGTATGGACCCGCATGCGAATCAATGGAACCGGAGATCCATCACCGGCAGGCTCCGGTACCGGTGAAATCCAGGTCCTCTTTAGTATTTCGGTAGAAAAATACCTGGCCTGTACCGGTTAATGTAACATTTTATACCATATCTTAATTGCA
>JAIROH010000178.1 GCA_031257595.1 Treponema sp.
CTTCAGTTATCGAACAAATTCCTTATAAAACCTGCAAAATGCGGAGCATTTTGCGAGACTTGTTCAACAACCCGAACCCGATAGGGTTCAGTAAAATAGGTTGTTGAACAAGTCCATTCATGTGAGCCAGTCCCAAAAACCGAAGTTTTTGTGCTTCTCTAATATAGCCCTTTCAGTTTGCTTAAAAACAACAGGCTGTCCGCCGTTCCCCGTTCTTTCAGTTTCTGATAATCCCCGGCCGTTTCCGTCGCCGATCCCGACAGGGTAAAGATTGTTTTGGTTCTCTGAAACCACAGGGAATGAATTTCGAGAATCGATTCCAGCCGCGGATTTTTCGCCAGCGTATTTTCCAGCGCGGCGGCAATCGTCAGGTGGTTATCGTCACCCGTCCTGAAATAAAAATGTTCTGTCCCGATAAATATAACAACCCGCCTAAAGCCGCTTCCCAGGCTGTCGTCATTGCGGAAACCGTCAAAGACAAGCGTGTATTTTCCCATGGAAAGATCATAGCCGGAAAGACGAAGCTGCTGCCTGATCCCGGTAATGCCCGCATACACTTCTTTGATGACGTTCGGATTGGCGGGAGCCTTTTGCAGCTGGGCGCGGAGAACCCCAAGCCGGCTTTGATAACGGCCGCCGACCGCGGTCCGGTTTATCAGAAGAGCCGTCTCGTTAAGAAGATTCCAGACTTCGGTTATCTTTTTTGAAAGAGACGCGTTTGAAAGATTTTGCCTGAGCCCGTGAAAAGGATTCATCCGGAACCATCCTCCCCTACTATACAACAAAATTATGTCAAAGGAATATGTATGCAGGGCGCTTGCAATTATTTCGTTTTTTTACGATACTTGAAGCTCTTTTAAAACTTCAGTTTTGAAAGAGCAACCACTGAAAAAAGCAGTTTTGCAGGCCGTAGGCCGAAAAACTGCAAGAGCTTCGGCAAAACCAACCGGGTTTTGCAAGAAGCTCGCTTGACAAAATTATTTTCTTTAGGAGTGTTCAATGAAACCAGAAACAATTCTCACCGGGCTTGAAAAACTGTACGCAAAAAGGAAAAACCTTGACGCGCAGATTTCGGCCGCGGAGAAAAAACTTGTCGGCGAAGTAAAAAACGCCGCCAAAACAGCCGGAACGGTCAAGGGAAAAATCGCGGCTGCCAAAGGAAAAGTCGCGGCTGTCAAAAAATCCGTGGGACGCCCGGCAAAAAAGACAAAATCCCCCATCGGCAGGTAAAGATATTTCCGAAAATTTTATTTCGGATTTTAATCGTGAAGCTGGGCCGAAGCCCGGCTTTTTTTTCGGAGACAATCATGAAGACAACGATAAAAATCGAAGGAATGAGCTGCGATCACTGCGTCGCCCATGTTACAGAAGCCCTGCGGGAAATATCCGGCGTGTCGTCCGTCACGGTAAGCCTCAAAAACAAAAACGCCGTCGTGGAACATGAGGAAAACGTCGGCCCTGAAGTCCTGAAGGCGGCCGTTACCGAAGCGGGTTACCAGGCCCTGTAATTTTTCGCGCCATGACGGAAACAAAGATCGCCCCTGATCCAAAGTTTCACCGGCTGGGCCTTTTAATCGGTCCGGACGCTCTTGAAGAACTGGAACGTACCCGGATAATCATTTTCGGCCTTGGCGGAGTGGGGAGCTGGGCCGCCGAAGCCCTGGTCCGTTCCGGGGCGGGGCATGTCACCGTTGTCGACAACGATTCGGTCTGTGTCACCAACATCAACCGTCAGATACAGGCCCTTTCCGGTACCGTCGGCTTTCCCAAGGCGGCGGCGCTGATGAAAAGGCTGCTTGAAATAAATCCGCTCTGCGAGGTCAAAGCCTTTAACCAGGTTTTTTCAAGAGAGACCGCCGCTTTTTTTGAAATTGAAAAAGCCGATTATGTGATTGACGCGATCGACAGCCTTGGCCACAAGCTTGATCTTATCGAGCTTGCGGTCAAAGCCGGACCGCGGCTTTTTTCTTCGATGGGAATGGCGTGCAGGCTTGATCCGACGCGAATCAAAACCGCCGATATTTGGGAAACATCGGGCTGTCCCCTGGCGCGGCTCGTCCGGCAGGGCCTCAAAAAACGGGGCTTTGACGGACACTTCACCGCCGTCTACAGCGACGAGCGCGCGGGCGGAGCGGAAGGCGTTGAAAGCGTCTGCGGTACGGCAGCCTGTTTTTGTTCCGGTAAAGATACCGAATGGTGTTCTTCCAAAAAAGTGATAAACGGAAGTTCGGTCACCGTTACCGCGGCGGCGGGTATGGTACTGGCAAGCCTTGTGCTGCGGGACGTGGTTTCCCGGGGCCAGGCCGCGGAAGCGCCCGCGAAGCGGCCGGCTCGCGAGCAGGCTCTCGGGGCTTTGTAATGGCCGACCGTTTTCTGCGCCGGGCCGGGCCGGGCGAAATAGTCCGCAGGCTTACGGCAAAAGCGGTGTTTGAACGGGGCCTGATAGCGGAAGGCGACAGGGTACTCATCGCCGTTTCGGGCGGGAAAGATTCCACGACCCTTGCGTGGGCGCTTTCCGCGCTGAGGCCGGTCCTAAGCTACGAGCTTGGCGCCCTGCATATCTCAACTGATTTCTGTTCCTGCTGCAAAAAAGCGTTTCTTTCGGAAAAACTTAAAAGTTGGGACATTCCGTTTACCGATCTTTTTGTGCCTGTCGCCGGCAGGTTAAAAGAAGGCCGCAGGATGAACTGTTACTGGTGTTCTACCCAGCGCCGCACGGAACTGTTAAAATACGCGATTGATCATTCTTTCAACAAAATCGCCCTGGGTCATCACCTGGACGACATCATCGAAACTTTTTTTATGAACCTTACCGAAAAGGCTGAGCTTTCCGCCATGCCGGTAAAGCTCAGATACCGGAAATACCCCGTTACCCTTATACGGCCCCTGGGGTATATTGAAGAAGCCCAGATTATCGCCTGTGCCGAAGAGCTTGGTATAGCCGCCTCCGCCTGTACCTGCCCCTATGGGATCAATTCGCGGCGCCGGAACACACGAAAAAACCTTGCGGTCCTTACAGGCGGATCGGGGAAAATAAAACGGCGGATACTCGCGGCCTTGTCCTCGGGCGAAAAAGATCTTTTGGAGGAAGGCTGAGGGTTTGAAAACCGGCGGAAAAAACGCCGCGTGGAACAGCTATGAAGACACTTAACTATGACTGTCCCTTTACCGTTAAGATCGCTTTATCAATAGCTGAATTTGATCCGGTACAGTGGAACGATCTTATCCGTTCCGGCGACATTCCGTTTCTTGAGTGGGAATGGTTTGCCGCCCTGGAAACATCGGGCAGCGTCTGCCCGGAGACAGGCTGGCATCCGCTTCATCTTTCCCTGTGGGACAAAGACGATCTGCTTGCCGCGGCCCCGCTTTACCTGAAAAACCACAGTGACGGCGAATTTGTCTGGGATTATATGTGGGCAAAGGCGGCCTCTTCGCTCGGGACGCCGTGGTATCCCAAACTGACGGGAGTTGTCCCCGCCACGCCCGCCGAAGGCTACCGTTTCCTTACGGCTGACGGTTTTCCCGACAGGGATCTGCTCAACAGTACCCTGCTTGACGCGGCAGAAGCCCTTTGCCGGAACAACGGTATCCGGGGGCTGCATCTTCTTTTTGCCGAACCGGACTGGGCTTCGCGGCCCGGTTCCCTTGTTGAGCGGGGCTATTCCGCCTGGAAACATCAGCGTTATGTCTGGGAAAACGCGGGTTTTGCCGGTTTCGACGATTACCTTGCGGGCTTTAACAAAAACCAGCGCAAAAATATCCGCAGGGAATACCGCCGCCACGAAGAACAGGGGATTGGCCTCCGTATTGTTGACCGCGATTCCGGGGCCGGGCAGAGCGGCTACTTTAACGCAATTCACGAGCTTTATACGATCACCAACGACAAATTCGTTCCCTGGGACGCGCGCTGGGTCAACGGGGAATTTTTCAGGCTGCTTGGCTCAAGCTATTCCCGCAGGGTTGTGTTTTCCGAGGCGTACCGAAAGGGACAAACCGGCGGCGCGGAAGAAACCGTCGCCCTTGCCATGATGATCCGCAAAGACGAAAAAATTTGGGGCCGCTACTGGGGCGCCTACGAAGATCTCAAGGACCTTCACTTTGCCGTTTGTTACTACGCGCCGATGGACTACTGTATTCGGGAAGGGATCCGCTATTTTGATCCCGGCGCCGGATCGCCGCACAAGGTCCGACGGGGCTTCCGTTCGGTATTCGACACAAGTTACCATAAATTTTTCGATCCGCTGCTGGAAAAACTGTTCAGAACAAATATTGACGAAGTCAACAGCTACGAAGAGGAAAACATCGGCGCCCTGAATGACGGACTGCCTTTGAAGTGAAACACGGCATCCGCATCCGGAAACGCCTTTAACGGGGATCCTTTTACCTGTAGGATACCCTGAGAATTGCCGATGTATTGTACTATTCCCCCCGTTTTATATAATATTAATTATAATTAACTATATAAGGAAGTATTGTGGAATTTTTATTGGATGGTGTTCTTGCGTTAAGCTGGAAACAGATCATAATGTTCGGCATTGGCCTTGTACTCATCTATTTGGGTATTGCCAAAGAATACGAGCCGGCGCTGCTCATGCCGATGGGTTTTGGGGCGATACTGGTCAATCTGCCTTTAAGCGGCGTACTTAACCAGATTATGCCCGGCATAGGGGAAACCCACGGGGTAATCCAGTGGCTTTTTGAAAAAGGAATCGGCGCGTCCGAAGTAATGCCCCTGCTCCTCTTTATCGGTATAGGGGCGATGATAGATTTTTCCCCGCTGCTGTCGCGCCCCGTGTATTTTCTTTTCGGCGCATCCGCCCACTTCGGGATTTTCGCGGCGATAAGTCTTTCCTGTCTTTTGGGTTTCAGCTTAAAAGACGCCGCGGCCATCGGCATCATCGGCGCGGCGGACGGGCCTACCACGATACTGGTTTCCCAGGTGCTTCGTTCAAACTATTTGGGACCGATAGCGGTAACGGCTTATTCGTATATGTCCCTCGTGCCGATCATTCAGCCCTTCGCGATAAAGATGACCACTACCAAAAAAGAGCGGATGATCAAGATGGATCCGGTGGCAGGCACGGAAATACCCCGGATATTGAAAATCATTTTTCCGATTGTTGTAACTGTCATTGTGGGTTTTATTTCCCCCTCCGCGGTCGCGCTCATCGGTTTTTTAATGTTCGGGAACCTTGTCCGCGAATGCGGGGTATTGGAATCCCTTTCCGAAACCGCGCAAAAAAGTCTTTCCAACCTGATAACCCTGCTTTTGGGTCTTACCATTGCCTTTACCCTCAAAGCGGAAGAATTTCTAACGATCGATACGCTCAAAATACTCGCCCTTGGTCTTTTCGCGTTTATTCTTGATACGGTGGGAGGGGTTTTATTTACCAAATTTCTCAATTTGTTCCTGAAGAAAAAAATAAACCCGATGATAGGCGCGGCGGGAATTTCGGCGTTTCCGATGTCCTCACGGGTTATTCAAAAACTCGCGCTTAAAGAGGACCCTACCAACATATTTTTGATGCACGCGGTAAGCGCAAATGTTTCGGGACAAATCGCCTCCGTAGCGGCAAGCGGACTGGTTTTGAGTCTGATAGTGCAGTATTTATAAAAGGAGCCCCGCAATGAATGAAACTGTTTTGAACAATGTGTTTGCCTCTCTTGAGATTATGTGGAAAGGGATGCTGGGCCTTTTTATTATCTGCGGCGGCGTCGCGATAGTCATGACGTTTATCGCGAAATTTACCAAAGGCAAAGACCAGGCATCCTGACCTAATGTTCTGTCTTATACAGATCGCATATAGACCGTATTCAACAGATAAAGTTTACTCTTATAGTTTTGGCTAAATTAAAGGCCGAATGTTGTCTTTAGTTCGCGTCGCCGGAGGTTTTGGCAGGCACACCTACAAAAAAGTATCGCGGGGTGACTGCGCAATGTGCTTTTAGCACATTGCAGCGGAGTTTTGCCCATGGCAAAACTCCTCCATGCGTTACCTGGAGTTTCCGCAAAGCGGAAACTCCGCC
>JAIROH010000206.1 GCA_031257595.1 Treponema sp.
GAAAACTGGTATGAAAAACCGGAACCTTGGGCATAAATTCGTAATTCACGATGTTTATCGCTATGACATTCGGCGCCTCCCGATAGTCCTTCCCGGCCTCCATACCCTTGGAAAATTCACGGCTCCAATGAACCTCCCCGCCCTGAAGGCGGGGTATCTTGTAAGCGTTACATTGTCTACGAGGTTCGTTCTGTAAGGAAATTATTTTACCGTGGGGTCTACTACCATTTTTTGTTGGTGTTACCAATTTCAACCGCCCTAAAGCTCCCCCGCGAGCCAGCGAGCGGGTTCTTGGGTATTAGACCCCACTGCGAATAAAAAAGACTTCGCCGATCCATGTTCCCAAGATTACGAAGCTGAACCTCAATGTTAACCCGTTCCCCCGCGGCAGTCCGGGCCCGGACATCCAGAATGCTGGTTTTGTCGCCAATTACCTCGGCGGTAATGGTCCTGTTTTCGATAATTTCTACCGATTCGATGGCATACGTTCCTTTCCGCTCCAGAACGGCATTGAGAAAGGCCAGCAGCTGTTCCTCATCTCCCTTTTCTCCCATGATTTTGAGAAAAATATAGTCGTTCAGGGGATTAAGTCGTTCTTTTATCATGTATTGTCCTCTTTCCGTTATTCACTTTCACGGGCTAGTTTTGTTTTTCGCGGTCAATTGCCTTACCTGTAGAGCAACAGGTAAAGTATAACCATAAACATGCCGGTCGTCAAAGACCCGGCAATTCAAAGCGGCAATTTTACTTTTAGCTACCTGGCATGAGTTAGCGTTGCGAAGTTACCGGAATTGGTACTGAAAGAAGTAAATGCCGGTACCCTGCGTGTTGCCCGTGGGTTCCTTGACATTTCGTTCCATTCCCCGTACCGTTAATCAATGTCCTCCGGCGTTTTTTCCGTTTTACCTGAAAATTTTTTCTCCCCGCTGGCGTGGATTAACAAACAACATTACGCCGCCCTGCTGGTACTTTACTACCGGCTTTTTCAGGAAAACACCAGGGGCCTTGAACGGGAACTTGTCGTCCGGGAATTTACGAATTACCTTGCCGCACACAGGGACAGCCTCGCCGACGAGGAAAGCGGCGAAGACGGCGAAAACCAGGACGAAGGGAAAATTCCCGGCGAACAGGAACTGGCGTTTAACGACGGCGCTTCATCCGCGGAAGCCCTGGTGGAACGCCCGGAATATACCGGGGGCCTTGACGACAGGACCCTGGCGAACAGATTCCTGCGAAGGCTTATCGGCGCGGGCTGGCTCAGCGAAGAAACCCTCGCGGACTTTACCAGGGTGATCAACATCACCGCCTGGGGCAAGCCTTTTTTTGAATCCCTGGTCCGCGTGGACGAGGGACTCAAAACCGAGTACGAAAGCCATGTGGTGAATGTGTATTCATCCCTCTGTGGAGAAACGGTAAAGGAAAACGGCCACTTTATGGTACTCAACGCCAGGGAAGAAGCGCGGGCCCTTATCGACTCCCTCAAGGTTCTGTCCCAAAGCATCAAGGGTTATTACGACAAGCTCAACGCCGACGCGGTGCGTTCAAAGGCGGCCTCGGCGCTTCACGAACACTACGATCTTTACGCGGGGGAAGTGCTCGACAAGGCCTACAAACGGCTTAAAACTTCGGATAACGTTTCCCGTTACCGCCAGGGCATTTTCAGACAGGTGGCGGAACTGCTCCACGACGAACAATGGCTTGATGCCAGCGCGGGTAAATACGCGAGAATACTCCAGATCGGCAGGGAAGAATGCCGGAAAAAAATCGAATTCATGCTGGAAGAAATACGGGACGATCTTCGCGCCGTGGATCCCCTGGAAGACGAAATAGACAGACGCAACGCCGATTATTCCCGCGCCAGTACCGAGATAATCAGGGCCTATATTGAACCGGACAGTACCGTCGCGGGTAAACTGGGGCTTATCATAAAAGCCATTCACGGCGGCAACGACGGTCTCCGCAGGAATTTTGCCCACAGCCTGTACCGTATCGGTTTTCTTTCACCCTCTTCCCTTTCCCTGCGCCGCCAGCGGGACGAAGGGGACTTTGCCGCCGCTCCTTCCAGGGCGGATCTTGAAGCCCTGGTCAAAACCGAAGCGGAATTTTTTGAACGTATGAGGCGGCGGCTTTCCCTTAAACGCATCAATACCTGGCTTGATGAACAGGGCGGCAAAAACCGCGTTCTTGTTCCCTCGGAACTTATCAGGGACGAGGATTCCTACATACGCTTTGTTTATGCCCTGCTGTACGGCGATTCCCGGAAAAGCTTTGATTACGCGGTTGAAGAACACGGCGAAGCCGGCGGCGAATTAGCGGCGGGTTCCGGCAGCGACGCGGACGGCGGGCCGGGTTCGGGTATTGATTCAGACGCCGATCCGCATACCGGCCTCAAAACCGTAACGGCCGGCGCTTCGGTAAACGTTTCGGGATTTACCGTTCCCGCCATACGGCTGCGGCGTAAAACAGGCGCGGGAAAAACATGAACCAGGATATTGAAGCCCTCTCCCTTATACAGGAACTGTCCACCGACGAATTTGAACGTTTCCGTAAAGCCGCCCATATACTTACGTCGAAAACGTTTATCATCAGGGGCATCGGAAAAGAACGGGAACTCTATGATTTTACCGTGCGGAACATCGCCCTTTTTGAAGCGTGGTTTTCCTGCATGGACGCTTCACTGGTCAGGGACGAAAACCTCGGGGTCATCGCGTTCCGCGGCTCCGGCCTTGTCCGCATGCATTTTACCAGGGAGGAGATCTGCGCGGTTCTGGCCCTGCGTCTTTTGTACGAAGACAAAAAACTTGAAGTGTCCCTGACCAGTTTTCCGGTTGTCAGCGTCGCCGATTTTCAGCAAAAGTACAATGCGATGACCGGGGACGAGATCAGAAAAACCGCCCTCATCAACATACTGCGGCGGCTTTCTTCCTGCAAGCTTGTCGCGATAGATTCCCAGGATTATGCCGATCCCGAAACGATCGTTCAGCTGTATCCGAGTATCCTTATGAGCATAGACCGGAACGCCCTGGATGAAGCCGTTGTCTTTCTCGAAAGTAAAAACAGCCCGGACAATAAAAACGCCGCCGATGATTCCGCTGAAAGTCCCGTTGACGATTCCATTGAAGCCGTTGAACGTTCCGAAGGGGATGAATGATGATCACCCTGGAACGCGTACGGCTTGTCAACTGGCACAATTTTGAAGACACGGCAATGGAAATCGGAAACCGCTGCCTTTTGGCGGGGGACAACGGTTCGGGGAAATCCACGGTTATCGACGCGATCCAGTATGTGCTGGCGGCGAATCTCAGGATGGCGAGGTTCAATTCCGCCGCCGAGGAAAGACGGGGCGGCGGCAGGGACCTTATGGGCTATGTGCGCTGCAAGCTGGGCAGCGAAACAACCGAATACCGCCGGGGCGATACGGTGGCCCACGTGATGCTGGAATGGAGCGGCCCGCTTTCCGTCAACGGTAAAACCGGCGGCGAAGGTTTTGCCTGCGGCGTATGTATCGAAGCCTGGAAAGACAACCATTATACGGAACACTTCTGGGCAGGATCCGGCGTTTCAATTAACGAGCTGCCGGTACGCTCGGAATCCGGCCTGCCGCTTGTGTTCCGTCAGTTCAAAAATACCCTTGCCGCAAAAAAGGCCGATGTCTATGACGCCAAACGCCTTTATGTGCGGGACATTACCAACAGGCTGGGAGTGTTCAAGCGGCAGCAGGACATCAACCCGTATCTGGATTCCCTTACCCGTTCCATCGGTTTTAAGCCGCTGGATTCCATCGATCAGTTTGTCTGCGACTTTATCCTTGAAGAGAACCCCGTTTCGATTCAGGACATGAAACAGAACCTTGAAAATTACAAAGAGGCCGACCGCCAGGCAAAGGGGGCGGTCGCGAAAATCGCTTCGCTCAAAAAGATATGCGCCAAGGCCGCGGAATGGCGCAATTACGACGGCCTTATCCTTAAACAGGAATACCTCAAGCTCAGGATAGAGCTGGAAAACGAAAAACAAAACAAAGACAACGCTTCCCGGCAGCTTGCGGAAACCCAAAACAGCCTTGATTTTGTTACCCGTGAAATCGCCTCGCTGAACCAGAAGCGGCTGGATACTGAACAGGAACTCCGCGCCGTTGACATGAGCCTTGCCTCCAACGACGCCCACCGGCTTTACGAAGAGATCAGCCGCCGCATTGAACGGACAAAAGCGGATCTTGCCGAAGAGGAACAAAAAGCCCGGCGTTACGGCGATCTCAAGTCCCAGTGCGAAGCCCTGATCGGGCGGCGGATTTCCGAACAATTCGATGAAGAAAGCCAGAACATTTCCGGCGAGGCGAAAAAACACGGCGGGGCAAAATACAACGCCGCCAAAAAAAAAGAAGAGGCCGCCGCCCTTCTCCGGGACATCCGTTCCGAGCTTGCCGATCTGGAGCAGGGTATACTGCGCTACCCCGACTCTCCCCGGGAACTTCGGGCCGCGCTGGAAAAGGCCGGCATCGAAGCGTTTTTTCTTGCCGAGGCGGCGGAGGTTACCGATCCGGCCTGGGTGGACGCGGTGGAAGGCTGGCTTAACACCCGGCGCTTCGCGATCCTCGTGAATCCCGCTGATTTTCAAAAGGCCCTGGAGACCTACGACAGCCTGCCCCGCTCCGTGGCGGGGGCCTTCATCCCCAATATAGAAAAAATGCGGGGATCCAGGTCAAAGGCGGGGTCCCTTGCGGAACTTGTCAGGGCCGAAGGTTACGCGCGTATCTACATTGATTATACGCTGGGGAAAGTCATGCGGGCGGATATCGCCGGCCTCAAACAGTACGATTCGGCGGTTACCAAAGAGTGCATGACCTATATGAACCACACCGCCGGCCGGATCAGGGAAGAGGTGTACCGCCGCCATTACCTGGGAAGGGCCGCGCTGGAGGAACGGCGGAAATTTCTTGCCGCCGAAGCCGTGCGGGTCAAGGCCGAATTCGACGCCGCCGAAAAAGAGGAACAGGAAGCCGCCGGGCTGGAAGAATGCTGCGTCCGCGTTATGCGTACCCTGCCGGAGCTGAAGTACCTTTTCCCGGCCGTTGCCGCCTGCGCCGTCCTTAAAGACAATCTTGCCGAGGCGGAAAAAGAACTTGCCGCAGTGGACACCGGGTCTTTCCGTCAGCTTGAAGACAGGCGGAAAGATCTGGAAGCTCAGATCTCTTTATTAAAGGATGATAACGACAAACAACAAAAAACCTGGGGCAGTCTTAATACAAAACTTTCAGGCTACCGGGACGATCTTGACCGGTTTACCCGCCTGCGGGAAGAAAAGGAACAGACGATAAAAAATTTCGGGAACGATCATCCGCTCTCGATAGCCGGCTGTGAAGCCTATGCGGAAGAGAGGCTTTCCAAAGTCAGCCTTACCGAACTTTCCAGTACCTATGAATCGACGTTGAAAAATTTCAGGACCAGAACGGACTCGCTGAAAAAAGAATACAACAAACTGGTCGCCGATTACGAGCATGAATTCCATTTCCTTTTGGGCATGGACCCGGCGGAAAACACCGAAGCCGAAACCCTGCTGAAACGGCTTGAAACGTCGGAACTTCCCGAATACCGGGAAAAAATCGCCAAAGCCTACCGGGACGCGGAAAAGGAATTCAAGGATCATTTTATTTCGCGTCTTAACGAGCACATTGAAGAAGCCAGGGAAAGTTTTAAGGAAATTAATGAAATACTCCGTACGCTGCACTTTGGCCGGGATCAGTACCGGTTCACGCTGGAAGAGCTCAGCGAACGGAAGGGGCAGATCGAGGTTATACGCCAGGCGGCAAAAATCCCCGCTATGGAAGACGGTCTTTTTTCCCAGCTTGCCGATCCCGCCGGACGCAAGGCGGCAGAGGATCTTTTCAACCGCATTCTCAATTCGCCGCTGGATTCAAAAGAACTCAGGGACATCTGCGATTACCGGACCTACTTCCACTACGACATTAAAATACGGGAAACCGACGTTATTGTCGACGAGGCTACCGGCGAAACCGCGGAACTTTCCCTTTCCAAAGTGTTGAAGGAGAAATCCGGCGGCGAATCCCAGACGCCGTACTATGTCGCCATCGCCGCCAGCTTTTACCGTTTTTACAAGGCCCGGCCCGAAAGTACCGTGCGTCTGGTTATTTTTGACGAAGCGTTTAACCGCATGGACGATGAACGGATCGGCAAGATACTTTCGTTCTACAACGATCTAAACCTCCAGATCATCACTTCCGTTCCGCCTGAAAAAATTGAAGACATCGCTCCCTACATGGACAGGATAAATGTCATAAGCCGTTTCGGCAACGCCGTTAAAATACGGGACTGCCATGTTCAGGCCGCCGAAACAGGCCCGGATACCGTGAATCCGTTTGACCTGCCCGGCGGCGATTTGCCCAACATCGATCCTCTGGCATAACGG